>CAZEDP010000021.1:0-13214 GCA_964511035.1 uncultured Gammaproteobacteria bacterium | reverse complement strand
TTAACGATATTGAAGGCGTGATAGACTGTTTCGGCTTCGGAAGCATCAGCGTTGCCGACTATGAAAGAATAGTTTCGCGCTTTACCCGTGACGCTCTCTGCGTCAAAGTATCATCAAAATACTGCGGATACGTCCTGAAAAAAGCAGAAGCGGTAAACAAAAAGAATAATACCCCTATGCCATATGAATATATTGCATGGAAAAATCTGACGTATGATTTTCCTCAATATGAAAATAATCCTGAAGATGAATTAAAGGCGAAATTTGAAAATAACATATCAAACAATCCCCTTTTTCTGTTTAATTTTCCCGAAATGAAATATTGGTTTTTGGATGAAAATGACAGTCCCTACATAAAGCCTTTTATCAAAAAAATATTGGATAAAATTCACGAAAATATTGAAACATATTTACAAAATGCGACTGATCTGGAAAACCTGCTTAATGACGAAATTAACAATATAATTCCGACGGTTTTTGATAAAGAATTTTTGGAAATATATGCCGAAAGACTTATAAATATTGCTCTTCTGTTTGATTTTCAAAACCTTGATGATTTCAGTAAATGCGCATTAAATCTTGCTCTTGACATAAGGGAAAACGCAATTGGTTCAGATAATAAAATATTTTTTGAAACCGTTATGCAAAAAACTCTGATTGAAGGGTTTTTACGTTACAAGCAAATTGATACCGCCCCAAAAACAGAAAGCAGATTTGTTTCACGTTTCCCTAAAAAACTTGAAACGTCTTCAAATAAATTGACGCCGGAATTCCTCGAAAAATTTGACATAATTATAGAAGTACTCTGCGCAATATGGAAAATTAACGGAAAAATTTCTAAATGACGGAAAAAAGATTTCTGGGACTCGACATAGGAACAAAAAGAATAGGAATAGCCATAAGCGATCCTCTGGGGATTTTTGCCCAGCCGCTGAAAACCATTCCGAGACAGCCAGATGAAGTTTCCGCATCTGAAATTGCCCAATTATATAAAGAATTTAACGCCGAAGAAATTATTGCAGGACTGCCCAAACACATGAACGGCACAATCGGCGAGCAGGCAAATGATGTTCTTGCTTATGTTAAGATATTGGAAGAAAAGTTAAACAAAAAAGTTTTGCTTGAAGATGAAAGACTAACAAGCAAGTCTGCCGAGAGGATTCTGGTTGAGCAAAAGAAAAAACCTTCCAGAAACAAGGCATTGACAGATATGGCATCTGCCGCTATCATCCTCCAGCAGTATTTAAACAGAAGGAGATAAAACATGACCGAAACAAATTCCGAAAACATGGAACCCAAGATTATCAAAACTCAGGATGAGAACGGCGAGATTCACAATTTCGAGCTTTTGAACATTGTCAAAGTTGACGGACAGGACTACGGTCTTTTGATTTACGTAGATGAAGAAGACAAAGAAGACGACCTTGACGAAGACGAAGATGAAGTAGTCATTATGAGATTAAGTCAGGAAGACGGCTCATTTGTCCTTGAAACAGTTGAAGATGATAACGAATTCAATAAGGTCCTTGAATATCTCGAAACCGAAATGGGTTTTAAAGAGGAAGAGGAAGACGAATAAAGCCAAAGTTCTAATTTGACTTTAACAACAGACTCTATCTGTTGATATTAAATATTGAGTTTTTTTGAAAAAAACTCAATATTTTTGATTTATAAAATTTTTGGGTTTACTTTGTACAAGAAAGTTTGAATGGATTATTAAAATCTTAAACGCAAGTTATTATATATTGCACTCATAGAATCCAATATCCCTCTAATTCCTGAATTATTCTCGTTTTTAACAACTTTAGCCGTTTGAGCAGTTTCAAGCTTATTAACGTCATCAAAAAACCTTTTTGCTTCCGGTGAAGTAATATCAATTGAATCCGTTTTTTTCAAATAAGCCATCATCTTCTCAACTGCTTTTGAAGGTTCTAATGCAGACAAATCAACCGGTTTAAGTGAATTTTTGAAATCTCCGAATATCTCATAAACTTGGCGCTCTATCTCGCTTGTTTCAAAAGTTCTTGGAGCAGCCAATACTTCGGCAAATTTTCTGCCTTTTGCCACTGCATTTGTAATTTGGTCTAAGGTTTTTCCCGTGCAAACAGAAATTATATTGTCCTTTGACAGGCTTATCAAGGGTATATTTTTTGCATCGCATTCTTTTTTTAGGATTTGAAAAACTGCTCGGGTATCCTGAACTTGAGCCCTGATATAACCTTTTGACGAGACCTGATTCTTGTTTGCCGTGAATTGGGAAGTATTTACTCTCATTTGATTCATTGCATTCTCCTTTTATTTATTTATTTTTAAATAACTCAATTTGCATTATTGTTTAAAAACCGATAAAAATTAAAATTGATATTAAAATTACAAAAGATTTTTTATTTGGCTTAAAATACCTTCAAACACTGATTTCAACCGTTAAAATTCTTTTTAATAATTCTTAACGCACTTAGTTACTCTTAAGTAGTAAATTCAGAGGATGATAAAGAGCCTAAAAGCTTATTATAATTCTATAAGTATTACTTTGGGAGGGGTTTTTATGGCATCGGAAATTTCAAGGGAAGAGTTGGATATAGCTGTCAGCACTCTGGAAAAACTGCTGAATGATGACGGCGGAGAATATTATCTCGAAGCTATCAAAAGATACAAAGACAGTAAGAACCTGAATACTTACAGCTTAAAAGATTTAACCAAGTCGGGCAGGTAATTTTCGTTATTTTACCAGCCATTTATCAATCTCTCTGGCATAATCAGAGAGGATTTCATCTTCTTTAAAAAAGATTGCAATTTCGCGCTCTGCGCTCTGAATGCTGTCAGAGCCGTGTATTATGTTTTTCTCGGTAACCTGAGCAAAATCGCCTCTTATTGTGCCGGGGGCGGCTTCTGCGGGGTTGGTGGTACCTAGCATTTTTCGAACAACCGTAACGGCGTTGTTGCCTTCTATCACCATGGCAACGATAGGTCCTGACGTTATAAAATCAACCAGATTTCGAAAGAAAGGTTTTCCCTCGTGCTCCGCATAATGTTTTTTTGCGGTTGCTTCGTCAAGCTGCATTAACTTCAACGCTGCAATTTTAAAGCCCTTTTTTTCAAACCTTGAAATTATTTCTCCTGTTAAACTTCTTTGAACTCCGTCAGGCTTAATCGCGACAAATGTTCTTTCCATAATTCTCCTCAATCAAAATATATCTTTATTATTAATTAAAAACCTTACCACTTCTTCCTTGCCGTCTGAAACTACAAAATAATAAGTTTTCAGCTTTTCGACAGAAGTAAAGCTGAAATTATAGGAATTAACGGCTGAAAAAGGGTGCAGGGGATTGAAAGCGTCTCTTTCGGCAATTTTATCGGTTTGGGATTTAACGGGCATAATTTTTAAATACGCTTTTTTCTTGCCTTTTGTTACCATTTGGCTTTCATCCTCAATATAAGCGGTTAAATTTTGAGCAAAGTCATCTTTATCCCCATAGAGCGAAACTATAAACCTTACAGTGTTTTGTCTTTTTACGGCAGAAATCCTTTTTGCCATAAGTTTTTTTAAGTTTTTAATGTCTTCTGCGGTTTCCCCGCTTAATCGGTAATCCTGCGCTTTCATTACTATCTGAATAAACGGAGTATAAACATTCAGGATTCTTCCCGTTCCGTCATTCAGCCAGTTTTTACCAAGTATTTCGTCTGTTGCACTGCCTCTTACTTTAATAGCATAGCTTATCGCTAAATCAACGCTTTCGTTATCGATTTTTATTAATGCGAAAGAAGGTGCGGCAAAAAATACAGCCAGTAGCAAAGAGAAAATTACTGCTTTGATTTTCATAATTTTAACCCTGTTCGTTTAACTTAGTGAAAAGTATAACAAAGAGGACAGGGATGTTAAATAGAAAGGTCAATATTTTTTAATGTCTTTATTTAGAAGGCAAAGCAAGAATAATTAAGATTCCTCTTAAAAATGTTTTTTCCAAAAAATTCAAAAAGCTAATACCCGTGTTCTTTTAATTCTGTTTGAATTTCACTTGAATCATCGAGATTATCTATCAGCCATTCCAGTCTCCCTTTTGCCTTTTCCTTAACTTCAGAATCAGCATCATCCAAATAAGGAAAGAGCTTTTGGGACTCTGTTTTTTTGAATTCTTCATCTCCAGAGCTATATATTAGTAATGCAAGGTTATCTATTGCTGCTGTTCTTACTACCGGAGATTCATCTTTAAGATAAGTCTCTATTTTTGCCGCATTTTCCTTTTTTAAATTTTCATCTCTCGTTTCGTATGCTTCTAACTGTAAGTTCTCTATTTTATCAGCTACTACCTGCGGACGGGCTTCTTGTTTAAAAAGTTCTTTATCAGTACCACTTACGGATGAACTGTCTCCGTCAAATGAAGCTAAATAATTATTTATCCTTTCGGCATTATAATTCAAGAAACTATTTGAGAATTTATGTGTGAGAAACTTCGCATAATCTTCTTCTATCCCGTAGATAGATACAAGGGCGTCTTCTGCCGAAGAATCCGGATTATTTATTGGATAATTTTGAAAACTTTGTATCGCTTCAGTACTGTTTGTTGAAAATAAACCACTAAGAATATTCATAATTTATTCCTCCTCGTATATCTTTCTTAATCAACCCCAAAATAAAAAATAGTTCCTATTTATATAAAAATAATCAGTACAAATAATTGCCTTATTAATTTATAGAAATAATAATCGACTGACTGAAAGTTAATCAACACTTGCATCTTTATATTGAAATGCGAATTAACATTTTGCAATATTAGTTCCAAAAAACAGTGAATTATCAATCGTTTTGATTCTTATATAAAATGTTTTAAAATTAACTTGTAATTAAACATTTGTGAAAATATAATGCAACACTATTTTGAACTTGATTCACCTTATAATTTGCCTGATGCACAGGGAAGGTTCGGCGAATTCGGCGGAAAATTTGTTCCCGAAACCGTTATGTCAGCTCTTGAAGAGCTGGAAACGACTTTTAATAAAGCATGGAATGACGAAACATTTTTAAACCGCCTCTATGACTTAATGAAATATTATTCCGGCAGGCCGACTCCTCTGTATTTCGCACCAAGGCTGACACAATATTTCGGCAAAGGAAAAATATACCTGAAAAGAGAGGATTTAAACCATACCGGAGCTCATAAAATCAATAATGCGCTTGGTCAGGTGCTCCTTGCAAAACAAATGGGCAAAAAAAGAATAATTGCCGAAACAGGCGCGGGACAGCACGGTGTTGCAACAGCTACCGTCAGCGCGCTGTTTGACCTTGAATGTGAAATCTACATGGGCGAAGAAGACATGAGAAGGCAGGCCGTCAATGTTGACAGAATGAGGCTTCTCGGCTCGAAAGTAACACCGGTTCTTACCGGAAGCAGGACTTTAAAAGACGCAACAAGCGAAGCCATTAGAGACTGGGTAACTAATATAGAAAATACCCATTACATAATAGGCTCAACCGTAGGACCTCATCCTTATCCTCTGATGGTAAGGTGTTTTCAGTCAGTAATAGGTAAGGAAGCCAAACTGCAGTGTCTTGAAATTGAAAAAAGGCTTCCCGATTACGTGCTTGCCTGTGTAGGCGGCGGCAGTAACGCTATGGGAATGTTTTACAGTTTCATAAAAGAAAAAGACGTTAAGCTGATAGGCTTAGAAGCCTCCGGCGCAGGTATAAAAACAGGACATCATGCCGCCAGCCTTACCGAAGGCAAAGTAGGCGTTCTTCACGGATCAATGAGCTATGTGCTTCAGGATAATAACGGTCAAATTCTTGAGGCTTACAGTATTTCAGCGGGTTTGGATTATCCCGGAACAGGTCCCGAACACAGTTATTTGAAAGATATAGGCAGGGTAGAATACAAGCCCGTCAGCGATGAACAGGCATTGAAAGCTTTTAAACTCTTAACAAGACTTGAAGGCATAATTCCCGCCCTTGAATCCTCCCATGCAATTGCTTATCTGGAAGAATTGATGCCGCAAACCGGCAAAGACGATATAATTTTAATTTCGCTTTCCGGCAGGGGAGACAAAGATATTTCGTCAGTTATGGAAGCACAGAAGGAAAAATAATGGAAACAGAATCAAAGCAGGAAATAAAAAAAGAATTTTTGGAAGAAGCAAAGTTTTTATCAAGAGGGGCAGAAATTCTTCCCGGCGGAGTAAATGAGCTTGCAAAAAAACTGCAAAAGGCAAAAGAAACAAATACCCCCTTAAGAGTAAAACTCGGATTAGACCCGACAAGACCTGATTTGCATTTGGGACATACCGTAGTTATGAAAAAACTACGTCAATTTCAGCTTGCCGGGCACAAGGTCGTTTTGATAATAGGCGGAGCAACCGCAATGATAGGAGACCCTTCGGGAAAATCGGAAACCAGACCGAGTTTGACGCAGGAAGAAGTTGACGAAAACGCAAAAACTTATCTCAATCAAATGGGTAAAGTAGTCGACATAAGCAATGCTGAAGTAGTTAACAATTCGCAGTGGCTAAGTTCAATGAAGCTCCCCGAACTGCTGAAACTTGCTTCCAACGTAACTGTTGCACAAATTCTTGCCAGAGACGATTTTTCCAAACGCTACGCTGAAGGCAGACCGATTTCCATACATGAACTTTTTTATCCTTTGATGCAGGCTTATGATTCGGTTGCAGTTGAATCAGATATAGAGCTTGGCGGCACAGACCAAAGATTTAACGTGCTTTTGGGAAGAGAAATACAGCTTGCCTACGGAAGCAAAAGACAACAGCTCGTAATGCTCCTGCCTCTGCTGGAAGGAACAGACGGCGTTGTCAAAATGTCAAAATCCTATCCAGAACACTGTATAAGTCTAACCGACAATCCGAACGATATGTACGGCAAAATTATGTCCATACCCGACAGCCTTATTTTGAGGTATTTTGAACTTCTTACAGATGTTCCCGATGTGAAAATCAATGAATACAAGAAAGCTATGGAAGAAAATTCCGTCAACCCGAGAGACATTAAAGCCGAGCTGGCGTTGAAAATAACCTCAGAGTACAATTCACCTGAGCTGGCAGTAAAAGCCTCCGAAGAATTTGTTAATATCTTCAAAAACAAGGGCATTCCAGAAAATATTCCCGAGATTCAGGCGGAAGAAGGGAAAATTTTAATAGATTTTATGGTGGAAAATGCTGTATCTAAAAGCAAAGGTGAAGCAAGAAGGCTTGTCGAAGGCGGCGGAGTCAAAATAGATACCGTTAAAATTACCGATCAGATGTATAAAATAAGTTTTTCCGCGAATGATAACTTAATCCTGCAAGCAGGAAAAAGAACTTTCGTTAAAATAATCAAAAAATAATCTCTGAAAAAGTTTGTAATCCTTTGCTTCCGAGAGAAATTCTCATCATGAATTTAACAGCAGGCAAGTTTAAGCGATTGTAAAGTTTTTTCCCCTTTGTTTGATTAGTGCTAGAATAAATACGATATATATCAAAGTAAGTCGTATGAAGAAAAATAAGCTTTTCGTATCTCTAATATTCTTATATACCTTCCTCAATTTATTTTTCCTGGGGAGCGGGAACGAGATTTTTGCAGTTGATAACAAATATTCCAACCAACTGCTTAAAGTTGACGTTGAAAAGGCTTATGACGATGATAACGCCGTCAATCTTACTCTGTACAGTTCTAAACCTTATAAATTAAAAGTAACCCCCATAAAAAAATCCGACAACGAATACGTTATTTTTCTGCCGGAAACTTATCATTCAATAACATCAAGACCTGATATTTCCTCAAGTGAGGGAAAAGTCAAGGATTTGGATGTCAAATTAGTCCCTTATGTCGGAGATACCGCCAACAACGGCTATACTAAAATAACCGTTAAAACAGACGGAGAGGATTTAAAGTTAAACATAAACAACGAAGTCATAAAGCAATCAGCTAATTTGACAGATGACTTAGGTATATTATCTAAATCTAAAAGCGTTTCAAAAACAACGGCAAATAAAATTTCAGTTCCTGTTCCCGAAAAAAAGAAACTGGCTTCAAATACTTATAACTTTAATACTATCTTCAATAAACCGGCAAAAGATAACAGTAATAACATTTTTGAAAATAAAAAACCTTATACTGCAAAGCCAAAGACTTATACCAAACCCAAGTCATCAACAGGCAGGCTTCTTTATTACCCTTCGGAACAACCGACGGAAGAAAAGCCTGAAGCTAAAGCAATTACACAAAATCCAATTCCTCAGCCCGTTGAAAAAAAACCCGCACCAAAAACTTTTAACGAAGAAGAAAATGCCGAACAGGGCTTTTTTGAAGGTATCTACGCAAAAATTAAATACCAGTTTGAATATAATAAATTTTTTACCGAAAAATTTCTGCCTTTGCTGCTGATGGTATTCTGGACGCTTGTTATAGTGCTTGCCATGAAAATGAGCCATAAGAGAAAAACAAGCCCTCTTCAGCAGGTGCTCGATGCTGAAGCGGAACCGTACCAAGAAAACATGAATTACAAAAAGGACAAAAGTTTCTTAAACAGGATTAACCAGCAAAGACCTATTTCAGTAAGGCAGACTTTAGCTGCGGGTGCGAATTATAATTCCGATGCCAACCTCGAGTATGCGCCTAATTCTGTAATTTCCTCTGCCGGTTATATCGAAGTACCGCCCGATACCATTTCGGCAGAAGAATTCTACGTCGAAAAGAAACCTGAGAAAGAAGATACTCAACACTCTTACTTCCATAACAAACCCAAAAAATTAACCACAAATCGTTACACAATCGTTAAAGATATTGTTAAAGCCCCGCCGAAAAAACAAACTCCAAGACATGAACCCGAAATAATTGACGGTTATGACTTAAATGACGGAAGAGGTTTCTATCTCATTAAAGCTGACAGCACAAAAGCTCTTATAGGCATTATTAATTCGGAAGTATTTTTAATTAAAAACTTCGAGAGACTTCGTTATTCAAAATTTATTGTCAAGAAAACTCAAGGGATTGACCGCCGCAAAGACATTTTCTTCGTTCAGGTTGACAACTGGCGCGGACTTGTGAGCTCTACTCCAAAAGGAATGAAACTTGAGCTGGTATTATAAAGACAGCATTGCAGTTTTTAATTTTATTACAGAATAATATTTTTGATTTTAAATATTATTTGTATTAAATTATTTCTATTAGTTATGGAAAAATAAAATAGTGAAAATAAATAACTTTTCAGCCTACAAACCTGTTCCGTACAACAATTACAAAAATAACAAGTGTAAAAAAACTGACAAAGTTGCCTTTAAACAATCACTCGAAGTTGCAGGCAATTTTTTGCCGGAGCTAGTGGCACAGTTAATGGCAGCTCAAAAAAAACCTAAAACAATTGTGGAATTTAAAAAACTTTCATTTGACTTTTTAAATATATTGAGCGATTTGGCAGAAAACAATCCTAAAATGTTGACTGAAATCCTTCAAACATATTATGAACTTATTCAACAATCTTCATACGGTAAAAATGTTTTGGAAGGACATATGGTTATCAGACTGGAAAATGTCTTAACAGACGTACTTTTGGCAACTGACAAAGAAAAAGCATTTTTCCCGAAAAAAGGGCTAAGAGCAGAAAAATTTGTTTGGCTGACATAGAAAATAAATCATTATTTTATAAATATAAATCAAGAAATGTAAATATGAATTCGGCTTATGTTTTATAAGCAATTATCCAGACGGCTATTGACTTTTGGACATATTTTCTTTATGAAGAAATGTAAAATATGGCTTTGCCGGTAACAAATTTTTTTTGCCTAAAGACTTATTTACTGTAACTAAGTATATGTTAAAAAACCCGTATTCTTTTCTAATTAATAATCTATGACTACCCAAAGGTAAATTAAATGAAATCCTTCGAAAAAGAATCTAATAAAGTTACTGAAGAACAAAGTCCTGAAGAATATCAGATTGATGAATATCAGGTTGATGAAATTCAAGAGGACGAAATTGACATTGAAAATTTGCCTTCGGTTAATCTTGAATCAAAACTTCGAATTGAACTTATTGTCTATAAGCTTAAACTTATCGACAAAATGATAGATAAAACTATTAAAAAAGAATTCGGCAAGGAAATGCCAGAGCTGTCTGAAAAAGTAAAAGAAAAAATGTTCAAGCTCGCTGCATGCCATAATTCCAAGTTTATAAACACTAAATAATTATATATTAAGCCTTTTGCAGTCTTTTATAAACTTTTCAAAAGCCTCAAAAACTTCTTCAGCTGAAAAATCAAGGCATGATTTAACATCGCAGGATTCTTGTCTTTTGTCCCAAAGACAGGGGCGGCAGTTTAAATTTTCTTTCTTAAAAGCCTTAAACCTTGCACAGTTTTGAGGCAGCAATTTTTTTTCATCGGTAGGACCGAACAGAGTGAGAACTTTTTTCTTTAAACCCACTGCTATATGCATAGGAGCAGAATCAACGCTTATCAGAGCTTCGCAAAGCGAGACAACCGAAGCCAGTTGAGCTATATTTTTTGTTTTGCCGAACAAATCAATCAGGTCATCTTCTTTAACCTGTTTTTCTTCCAATTTTTTTCTTATTTTATTGATTGTTTCTGAGTCATCCGGCCCACCGAGCAAAACTACGCTGTATTTGCCGCTTTCCAACAGCAATTTAATAAATTCCGCCCATTTATTTGCATGCCAGAACTTTATAATATTTTTCTCAATACTCATGGCACTGACGCCGGGATGTATTGCAACCATAGTTTCATCTCTTTTGCCCAACGATTCTTCTGCCCATTTATTCATTTCGGGATCAAGTTTGACTTCGGGCAAATCGAAAACGGCTTTTTTATCAGCAGCCAAAGCAAGCTCGTGATACATTTCTCCCGCATACCTGTTTTGGTCAAGTTTGGCAATATTGGTCAACAAAATTTTGCTTAAAGTACCTGTGTTAAAACCCACCCGTTTTTTGATACCGGTTAAAAACAACAACACGGGAATTAATTTACTGCTTCCCGAAGAAATAACCGCATCAAAATTTTTTGTCCAAACGGTAAAAAGAAATTTCAGCAAATTTGAATATTTATCTTTACCTTTTATATCGCAGGGTATTATTTCGTCGATTAAATCGGTCAAATCCTTTATCGATTTGGAACGAGGTTCGACCGCAAGAGTAATTGCGGCGTTCGGAAAAGAATTTTTTACGGATTTGATTGTGGGCAGAAAAAGCACCTCATCTCCTATGCCGCCGAAATTTATTAATAATACTTTTGTTTTTTTAGTATCCATTAAATTAACTCTCTTGCTTAACCGTAATATTTTGTCTTAAATATGCTTCGACAAAACCGTCCAAGTCTCCGTCCATGACCGCCTGAACGTTACCTGTTTCATAATCCGTCCGATGGTCTTTAACCATGCTGTAAGGATGAAAAACATAAGACCTGATTTGGCTTCCGAAATTGTTATCCACGAATTCGCCTTTTAACTGGGCTTTTTTAGCTTCAAATTCAGCCTGCTTGATTGCCAGAAGCTTTGATGCCAATAACTGCATTGCGAGTTCTTTATTTTGGGACTGCGAGCGTTCCTGCTGGCATTTGACCACTATGCCGCTGGGCTTGTGTACAATTCTTACGGCAGTTTCTACTTTATTGACGTTTTGTCCGCCTGCTCCGCCGGAGCGCATAGTGTCAACTTCAATGTCATCAGGTTTTATTTCAACTTTATTTTCTATTCCTTCCATTACCGGGCTGACCTCGACAGAAGCAAAACTTGTTTGTCTTTTGTTGTTTGCATTGAACGGTGAAAGTCTTACGAGCCTGTGAACGCCTTTTTCGGCTTTTGCATAGCCGTATGCATATTTGCCGCTGATTTTTATTGTCGCGCTTTTTATTCCGGCCTCTTCTCCTTCGGACGTATCAAGCAAATCAACTTTCCAGCCTTTTGATTCCGCCCATCTTACAAACATTCTCAAAAGCATTTGAGCCCAGTCCTGAGCGTCAGTGCCGCCCGCACCGGCATTTACGGTTAAAATCGCGTCATAAGGGTCATACTCATCCCCGAGCATTTTCTGAAGCTCCCATTTATCAAGGTCTTTTGTGAGCTTTTGGATAATATCTTCAATTTCGCCGTAAACCGACTCGTCATTTTCTTCCTGCGAAATATCGACGAGGACTTCGGCGTCCTCAAGTTGAGTTTGCCAATTACTAAAGGTTTCAAGAATATTTTTATTCTCGCTTAATTTTTGGGACAATTCCTGAGCGATTTGAGGATTATTCCAAATTTGAGCGTCAGACAGCTTGTTTTCCAGCTCGTCTATTTCTTTTTTCAGAACATCAACTTCAAAGACAGTCCTTTACTTTTACAAGTCTATCGGCAATCTCTTCAAGTTTTTTTGTATAATCTGAAATCATTTTTGTTTTCCTTAATAGTCTTAATAATAGAATATTATAAAAAATCTTTCAGGGGTATGCTTTAATAATTATCAGCAAGGGGTAAAAAGGAAAAGAACTTGTCTTTAAAAGACTTTCTCGATAATCTCGTCAAAAAATACGAAACAGAGGATTTTATAAAATCCGATCCGATTCAGTTTCCGCATTTATTTCAAAAAGAAGCTGACATAGAGATTTCGGCGTTTGTTTCGGCTCTTTTGTCCTACGGAAGGCGTGACAAATTAATAGAAAATATTCAAAAAATCCATTCCCTAACGGACTTTGAGCCCGAGCAGTTTGTTTTGAATTTTGATTACAAAAAGGATGCAAATCTTTTTAACGGCTTAAAATACAGATTTAACTGCGGAAATGATTATTTGTTGCTTTTTCTTATTCTCAAAGAAACTATGTCAGAGTATGGAAGTTTAAAAAATCTCTTCGTGCAGGAATATAACAAAGCTGATAACCGAATACACCCTGCAATGAGCGAAGTTACAAGCAAAATAAGAAAGTTTTTGCCAAAAGATGAATTTTGTCTGAACGGCATTAATTATCTGCTTACCGCTCCCGAAAAAGGCGGGGCATGCAAACGGCTGAACATGTTTTTAAGATGGATGGTGCGAAAAGGTCCGGTTGACTTTGGGCTATGGAAAGAAATCAGCACTTCAACGCTTATAATCCCCCTTGATACCCATGTTGCAAAATCCTCCAGAAAATTAAAACTTACGCAAAGAAAAACGGATGACTGCAAAACCGCTTTTGAAATAACAAACGCCCTGAAAAAATTTGATGCACATGACCCCGTAAAGTATGATTTTGCTTTGTTTCTTA
>CAZEDP010000020.1:0-13263 GCA_964511035.1 uncultured Gammaproteobacteria bacterium | reverse complement strand
AAGTTTAATGCCTTCTTCCGAGTCGTACGGAATGTTTAAAATCATTAGCATATCAGCCCAACCCATAACTCCCAGACCGATTTTTCTGTTATTTTTTACCATTCGGTCGATTTGAGGCAACGGGAAGCAGTTCATATCGATTACGTCGTCAAGAAAATGTACCGAGAGCTTGGTTGTCTTCTCGAGTTTTTCCCAGTCAACCTGAGGCGTGCCTGACACGTCATATTGAATCATTTTGCCGAGGTTTATAGAACCGAGGTTACAAGCTTCGTACGGAAGAAGAGGGACTTCTCCGCAGGGATTGGTGGATTCGATTTCGCCAAGAAGCGGCGTAGGGTTGTCTTCGTTAATTCTGTCAAGGAATACAATGCCCGGCTCGCCGTTCTGCCAAGCATGGTCAACGATAAGGTCAAAAACTTCTCTTGCTCTGAGCTTGCTGACCGCTTGTTTGGTATTGGGGTGAATCAAGTCATATTCTCTGTCGTCAAGAACGGCTTCCATAAACGCTCTTGTAATGCCTATGGAAATATTGAAGTTATTGAGCCTGTGCCCGTCGTATTTCGCGTTAATAAAATCTATAATGTCGGGGTGATCGACTCTGAGGATTGCCATGTTGGCTCCGCGTCTTGTTCCGCCCTGTTTTACGGCTTCTGTTGCGCTGTTAAAGACTTCGATAAAGGATACAGGACCGGATGACACGCCCATAGTGGTTTTTACGATGTCGTTTTTAGGTCTTAATCTTGAGAAAGAGAAGCCCGTTCCGCCGCCGCTTTTATGGATAATAGCGGTGTTTTTGATGGCTTCGAAAATGGCGTCAAGAGAATCGTCAACGGGAAGAACAAAACAAGCTGAAAGCTGTCCGAGTTCTCTGCCCGCATTCATTAAAGTAGGGCTGTTCGGCATAAAATCAAGCTCTGTCATGAATTCATAGAACTTTTCCGCAGCAGCCTGAATTGATTTAGAATCTTTGCCGTATTTGGCGTCAGCTTTTGCTATTTCAAAAGCAACCCTCCAGAACATTTCTTCGGGCGTTTCCGTCGGAACTCCGTTTTCGTCTCTTTTCAAGTACCTTTTTGCCAGTACTGTTCTTGCGTTTTCAGTTAATTTTGCCGATTCTGATAAATAAGACACCACTACCTAATCTCCCTTTTTCAAGTCTTAAGCTTATAATCCCCTGAATATAATGTTTTTGCAACTCTTTACACTTATTGCGAGGGTTAGGAATAAAGTACAGGTTTGCTGTTAATTTACCCCGTAGCATGCATGTTACAACATAATGTTGTTTAGTATAGTAAATTTTCGTAAATAAAATGGATATTTTTTATTATTTAACATCACTTAAAGATTTTGTCAGGGAGTAAAGCCTGTAACAAAATTTTAGCATTTTTTACAAATGTTTATTTTATTAATTTTATTGAAGATTCATGCTCAGAGCCGTTTTCCATGATGCGCTTGAGGATTATGTTTAAGCTATATTAACAAGCGTTAAGAAGATTTAAAAAAAAAATTTTGCTCATGTAATCTGAATTTGAGCATGACAAGAGTTTAAAATCCCAAAAATAACTGCCCTTCAGAAAGATAAGGATATCCCAATTTAAGTCAGAATACGCCTTGACATGAATGAAAAGAAAAACCCCCGCTCTTGATTTAAAAAGGTTTTTAGTATGATTGTTATGGGACGGACGGTATGGTTAGGGTACATGAAGAACAATGAAAAATAATAATTGCAGCCATAAAGAAATCGACAATAAACCGGTAAAGAAAATTTTTAATCTGAGAGTCGAAAAGCTTATCAGAGAAGCCAACGATAATTTTTTGTACTTTAGAGATTATCTCAACGCCATGGAACAGGTTAACGAAATCCTTGAGATTGATGAATGCTACGTCAGAGCGTTAATCCTGAAAGGTGATTTGCTGTTCTGCATTGACAAAGAAAAAGAAGCTCTTGAGTATTTTGAAAAAGCAATAAACTATGACCCTTATTGTTCGCAGGCTTACGGCTCAAAAGCAGGTACGCTTGACGTTTTGGGAAGGCATGAAGAAGCTCTGGGCTGCTGCCAAAAGGCTTTTGAAAACATAACGCTCAAGGACAGAGAACTTTTGCCATCGCTGTATGAGCAGAAAATCACTATCCTGCTTGAACTAAAAAGATATGAAGAAGCAAAAGAAGCCTTGAAAAAAAGCTCGAAACTCCTTTCAAAAGAAGATTATAATTATCTGGTTTCCTGCTACCGCAGTTTAATTGATTCATCCTGCAAAGAAAGAAAAAGAAAACTTAAACTCGCAAAAGAGATGTCTATTCAGGTTGTAAGCTGATTATTTATTAAAATAACACAATCTATTTGAATTTTTTATTATCTTTAAAATTATCTTTTGCAAAAAAATACTATATTCGGTTGTTTTTTAGTACATAAAATTAAAAAAATAATACTTAATTATTGTAAAAAAAACACTTCATTGGTATATTAGTATATGAATTTGATAGTCAGTTTTTTGTGGACTATGGATAGTTAAACAAAAATTCATTGAAAAGGAGCTTATTATGATGATAGATGAAATCGGCCAAGGCGCAGGACTAATCTGGGGCTATTTATGTGAAAACGGTGATACCACATTTGCCACACTGAAGAAAAATGTTGATTTAAAACCGGATCTTGCAGCTCTTTCAATCGGCTGGCTCGCAAGAGAAGGCAAAGTTGAAATTGAGAAAAAAGGCGCTTCGGTTAAAATTTATCTGAAAAATTAATTTAAGCTGAAATTAATCAAACATTTAAAACAAAACAGAGTTTTGATACTCTGTTTTTTGTTTTCTAATTTGTTTGAGGCAAATTTTCTTTCAAATAAACCTCACATTTTTTACAGGATCTTTCACAGGTTCTTTGCGAAAATTCCCAGCATTTTTTCTTTTGACCGCTTAATTCGCAGCATTTCGAATGCTTTTCTTGCGGGCAATCATGTAATTTCCAGCAAGGCGTAAAATCAAGAAGCTTTTTAATTCCGGGAATACTGAGATTTTCCTGATGAATGAGTTTTCTCAAACACTCAATTCTTACCAGATCATTTTTTGAGAACATTCTCTTTCCGCCAAGCCTTTTAGGCTTTATTAAACCTTCTGCTTCATATATTCTTAACGTTCTGGGATGAACATTAAGAATATGTGCGGCAACTCCCATTGGATAAACAGGTAAATTTTCGTTTACTTCCATATTTTCCTGCGTTAATAATTACTATCTGTTCTTGTTTTAGTATAACAGAAATTCTGGTTTTTAAAAACTCACTTGACAATTACAATTGTCAAGTGATAAACTAGTATCAGTTTATAATAGGAGTTTATCATGAAAATAGCTATAAGCTCAAATGGTAAAGATTTAAACAGCGATATTGATTTGAGGTTTGGAAGAGCTTTTGGCTTTATCATCTACAATACTGATGACGATACTTTTAGTTTTGCAGATAACAATCAAAATTTAAACGCACCGCAGGGAGCCGGAATTCAGTCCGCACAAAATGTGGCAAATCAAAATGTCGATGCAATAATTACAGGTCACTGCGGACCAAAAGCATTTAAGGTTTTATCCGAAGCAGGTGTAAAAATTTATACAGGTGCCGAAGGAACTGTAAAAGAAACTGTGCAAAAATTTAAAAATGGAAAGCTTCAGGAAGCTCTTTCAGCCGATGTTGAAGGACATTGGGTTTGATCAAGTAAATAAAACTAAGGAGGATTATTATGCCAAGAAGAGATGGTTCAGGCCCTGCAGGAATGGGGCCGATGACAGGCAGAAGATTAGGGAATTGTTTAGCTCTAGGGATACCGTTGATTGCAGGAGCAGCAGCGGCATTTTGCAGAGGCAGAGGCTTTGGTCGAGGTTCAGGCAGAGGATTTGGTTGGAGAAATATGTCCGGTGCAGTTGCTGTTCCAACTTCAGATGACGAACTTTCTGTCTTAAAAAAACAGGCAGCTATTCTTGAAAATAATTTAAATGGGATTAAAGAACGTATCTCAGAACTGGAACAAAACTAAGGGAAAAGGAGGTTAGTTATGCCCGGAGGAGACGGAACAGGACCAAGTGGCTTAGGACCAAGAACAGGCAGAGGTTTAGGACCTTGCAACCCCAAAAATGATGCTACCGCCGAAGAAACAAGAAGACCTCTAAGAGAAAGAAGAGGAGGCAAATTTGAAAGAACGCCTCCTGAAGATGAACTCGTTAAAAAAGACACTTCAGGTACGGATGAAGAATGAATTTGTCTTTGCAACAATGAATAAATACAAGCTGTAATGTTTGCTCAGTCTAACTTACAGCTTTTAGCATTTGATAATATGTATGGATAAAAGAAGGAAAAAATGAAAATAGCAGTAGCAAGCGGAAAGGGAGGAACGGGTAAAAGCACGATAGCAACTAATCTGGCATATCTGATTTCAAAAACATATAAAAATGTTTGTTTGCTTGATTGTGATGTTGAAGAGCCGAATTGCCATATTTTTTTAAAACCGTTTTTTAGCTCTAGCGTGCCTGTTTATGTACCCGTTCCGCAAATAAGCGTGGAGAAATGCATTCAATGCGGAAAATGCGCTGAAGTTTGTCAATATAATGCTTTAGCTTTTATCAAGGGGAAAGTGCTTGTATTCCCTGAATTGTGCCATGGTTGCGGAAGCTGTTCCCTGATTTGTCCTTCAGGAGCAATAACTGAAACAGGCAGAGAAGCCGGGGTTGTTGAGTCCGGAACTGCAAGCGGATTTAATTTTATACACGGAAAATCAAGTATAGGTGAGGCTATGTCGCCCCCTTTGATTAAAGCTGTCAAAAAGGCAGGAGATAAAGAAAATTTCAAATTTCAAATTCTTGATTGCCCTCCCGGAACTTCCTGCCCTGTAATCGCTGCAGTTAGCGGAGCTGATTTTGTGCTTATGGTTACAGAACCCACACCTTTTGGACTTTTTGATTTAAAACTTGCAGTTGATGTAATAAAAAAGCTGAGTTTACCTTTTGGGATAGTTTTAAACCGCTCAGGAGAAAATGACAGCATAATTGAAGAATATGCAAACAAAGAAACTATGGAAATACTAACTAAAATTCCTGATGACAGGAGAATAGCCGAATGTTATTCAAGAGGCGAACTTATCCTAAAAGCATTACCCGAATTTAAAAAAGCATTTGAACCGCTTGTTACAGTTATCAGGGAGAGAATATAATTATGAAAGAACTTGTAATAATAAGCGGTAAAGGCGGAACAGGTAAAACAAGTATTGTAGCATCATTTGCCGCTCTGGCTGAAAACAAAATAATGGTCGATTGTGACGTTGATGCGGCTGATTTACATTTGATTTTAAATCCTCAAATACAGAAAACAACTGAATTTTATTCGGGTAAAAACGCTGAAATACAGAGCGCTATTTGTGTTAAATGCGGAAAATGTATTGAAGTTTGCAGATTCGATGCAATATCTGCTGATTTTGTTGTTGACGAAATAAAATGCGAAGGTTGCGGATCCTGTTATTATCAATGCCCAGTTCAGGCAATAAAATTTGAACAGCCAAAATCAGGCGAATGGTATGATTCCAATACAAGATTCGGAAAGCTTATTCACGCAAAACTCGGCATAGCTGAAGAAAATTCAGGCAAGTTGGTTTCTGAGATTAAAAATTACGCAAGGTTTTTGGCTAAGCAAAATGACATTAATCTTATAATTGTTGACGGTTCACCCGGTATAGGGTGTCCTGTTATAGCTTCAATATCAGGGGCTCATCTTGTATTAATAGTTACAGAGCCTAGTTTATCTGGAATTCATGATGCACAGCGAGTTATGGAACTCACTAAGCATTTTAAAATCCCTGTTTGTGTCTGTATAAACAAATATGACATTAACCTTGAATTAACTAAAAAAATCGAGATGTTTTGTACTGAAAATAATATTGAACTTGTCGGTAAAATTCCATATAGCAAGAAATTTACTGAAGCTATGATTAAAGAATTAACAATAATTGAGTATTCTGATAATGAATTATCTTGTGAGATAAGAAATATATGGAAAAAATTAAGTAAAAAGTTATTGGAGAAATAAAATGTGTAATTACAATAACTCAGACTATAAGAAGGAGAGAAAAAACATGAAATTTGCAATCCCGACAGCTAACGGGAAATTATGCCAACATTTCGGTCACTGTGAGGCTTTTATATTTATTGAAGCTGACGAAACAACAAAGACCGTTATTTCAAAAGAGGAAATTATTCCGCCTGAACATCAACCCGGAATAATTCCCACATGGGTTGCATCAAACGGAGCAAAAATAGTTATAGCAGGAGGTATGGGCACTAGAGCACAAGAATTATTTAAACAAGAGGGAATTACCGTCATAACCGGAGCTATGGCAGAGGATGCCGAAAAACTTGTTGTGCATTATTTGCACGGAACATTAACCACAGGAATTAACGGCTGTGACCACAGCGGCTGTAACCATTAGAAAAACTGTTTTTAAACCGGTATATGCGCAGAATAAACAAGGCTTGACCATTCTTCGTAATAATTAATTTGAGTTGCCGAGCCTGTCGGAACATAAACACGCTTTTGAAACTCAAGCGGAATACCTAAAGCCTGTCTGACCGCCGAGCGGATAACACCGGTGTGACTTATTATTATAAGCCTTTTTTGAAAACTTTTCTTAACAAGCGGATTTAAAACATTTTCGACTCTGAAATTGAGCTCTTGAATGGTTTCTCCGTCTTCGGGCCAGTAAGAATCCGGGTTTTTATCATATTTTTCAAACATTTCGGGGTATTTTTCTTCAATTTGTTTAAATGTCAGTCCGCCCCACATGCCAGCTCTTCTTTCGTGGATGTCGTCAAGAATTTCGAAATCCTTTTTTAAGCTCTTGGAAATAATCCTCGCACTCTGAATGGCTCTTAAAGATGAGCTGGTATAAATCATATCGATATTAGGATTGCAAGTCTTAAGCCAGTGAGAAATTTTTTCCATTTCTCTTCTGCCTTTTTCGTTGACGGGCGGGTAATCATCATTGTCATACAGCCTGTCCTGCTCAGTATAAATAGTTGCCCCGTGACGAATAAATATAATTTTGCATTTTCTTTCAAACATTTGCTTCCCTGCTTCTGCTGAATAATTTGATTAACTATATGTGAACCGAAGAAATAATATTTTTTATAAATTCATAACTTTCAATCGCATGTGTTTCATTGAAAATTTCCAACGATAAATTCGGCTTAATATTGTTTTCTTTAAGGTGGGTAAGAATGCTTTTCAAACACATTGTTCCGTTAAGCACTGAATTGTGTTCGTCAAAAACTCCCGAATTGTTGTGAATATGCATGTGATGCAAATGCCTTGCCGTGTGAGTTATCCATTCATTTACGCTTACTGCCTTTTTAGGGAGAATGTTTAAATGTCCGATATCGATGCAGGCTTTTAAATTCGATGAATTAACCGTATCTAAAATTGTCAGAATAAAATCCGGATCTTCTTCATAAACATTTTCAAGAACAACCGTAATACCTGAATTTTCAAATTTCTTTATATTTTTCTCCCAAAAACCGCTTATGCGGTCAAGAAATTTTTCCCGATAATCTTCCGAATGAAAGTCATTATAACAGGTATGGAAAACAACGGTTTTTACTCCCAGCATTTCTGCCGTATGCAGAGTCTGATTGTACCTGTAATCAGTTATTTCTCTGATTTTAGGGTCCTTTGAAACCGGGTTTAAATCATAAAATGTACCGTGCAAAGCTTTCTGTCCGCTAAAATTTTTAAGAATCTCCGCATATCTTTCAAGCGTCTCTTCAAACTCTCCATCAAGAATAAGCGAATCTGCAAATCCGCATATTTCAAGGTTTGCTCCCAATTTTTCCGCCAGTTCGACTGCCTCTTTAAAATCTTTTTTGATTTTGGAAGAAATAAAAATGTTCAAATTTGCCTGCTTTCTGCTTAGTCAATATTTTTACCGCAAACAAGGTGACATAATCCAACGTGAAAATTTTCATAACACGCACCACATAATAATAAATCAAAATAACCTTATTAAAAAGCACTTTTAGGAGGAGAAGAATTTTTATTGAATTTATGATGATTTGTAAAAATTTATTCAGATTAATAGCAAATTTTATTTTCAGCAGTTTTTAAGTTATCAAGTTAAATTTTAAGGAAAAGTCAAATGATTACAAGAATTGGGCAAGCTTCCATTAATATAACGGCTTTTCAAGGTTCTTCAGCAAGTCGAGCCACAAGAAAAGCAACAGAATTAGTCGGGAAGGAAATTCCTTTAACCAAATCCCTTCAGTCAAATGAAATACTGTCATTTGTCACAGGTCGTAATTTCTGTACCAGAACAAGATCAGAAAAAGATAGATTTCAATTTGCAAAAGAAATTACTGAATGGATGCTTGGAAGAAAAGTATTAGATTCTGAAATAAGGAATTGGTATAAAACAGAATCATTGGATGATATTTCATCTAACGCTATCCTTGTCTGTAAGGAGTCTTTAAAGGAACAATTCCCCTGGCTAAATTCTATTGATTTTAATCTTTTGCCTAATACCGGCGAACTCGAATCAGTAAGAAAAGCTCTAAGGATTCAAATAAGAACAGCATTAAAGGAGTATGGTTTTGAAATAAAGAAGGATTACCCAATAAAACCGTTATCAATAGAAATACAGCAAAAATTTCCACCGCGAGAAAGCGGAATTTATATAGCAGATTTCTAAAAACTACATTTCAGAAATGTTTAGCAAAAAACCTCTGGTGTAAGCCAGAGGTTTTTTATGCAGGTGGTATTATGCTCTTAGAATAAACTTTAATACAAATGTTCTAAATTTAACTATTGACTTAGTCAGCAAACTATTTTTGTAGTACCCTTAAATAAGGTACTACTTTAAACCTGAAAGGGGTTTTAAGCATGGTAAATAAACTGATTAAAGAAGACACAAAGATGTTTATGACCGGAAATGAGGTCATAACCTATGCGGCAATAGCTGCAGGGGCGGAATTTATGTACGGTTATCCGATTACGCCCCAGAACGAAATTATGCACACATGGTGCAAACTTCTCCCTAAAACTGAAGCCGGTTTTTTACAAACCGAAGATGAAATATCCGCAGGATTTTCAACATTAGGCGGAATCCTTGTCGGAAAAAAAGCTTTCACGGCAACCGCAGGACCCGGAAACGTCATTATGCAGGACGCAATGTCAATGGCTGAAATGATGCGCATACCGTTTGTATGTGCCGTTATGCAAAGAGGCGGTCCAAGTACCGCAACCGTTATTTACGCCCAACAGGAAACAACTCTGACCTGTTTCGGCGGCAACGGCGAAGGCTACAGAATTGTTTACTCAACAGCCGGTCATCAGGACCTCTATGACTACACGATTAAAGCCTTTAACACCGCATGGAAATACAGATTCCCGACATTTGTTCTGGCAGACGGTTATCAGGGCAAAATGAGAGAACCGGTTACTCTTTATGATCCTGAATCAAGAGGAATCGAACTTATTCCGGCAGTACCGACTCTCAGAGGAAAAGGCATTGCAGGAATCGAAAGAGAAGCCGTTCATATCAGAAACTGCTTCAACCTTGAAGAAGAGCTTATGGAAGTTCTGGATTCATACGAAGAAGAATTCAACAGAATTACCCCTGAAATAGCTGAATACAAAGAATATTTCGCAGAAGATGCAGATGTACTTATCATCGCTCATGGTATTGTTGCAAGAAGCGCAATTACAGCCGTTGACGAATTAAGAGAAAAAGGCATCAAAGCCGGTTTATACAGACCTGTTACAATCAGACCGCTTGCTGTTGAGCCTTTAAGAAAAGCTGTTTCAAGAGCAAAACAGGTACTCTTTACGGAATCCGCTAACGGACAGCTGGCAAGAATGATTCTTGAAAAAATCTACGGGCTTACCACACCTTACCAAACCCTCTTTAAAATGGGCGTAGGGGTAACAGGCGGCGATATCGTGTGCAAGGTAGAAGAAATGGTCGGAAGAACTCCGAGCGTTTCAACATGTTCCTGCCAGTTATAGAGAAAACAAGAAAATAATTATAAAGGAGATAAAAATGACGGGAATTTTAGAACTCCCTCCAAGGCTACCAAAAGGACAATATGAAGAAGCCGGCGCAAGCAAATTCTGTCCGGGCTGCGGGCACGGTATTACACTTAAAACACTTGCCGGCATGATTGAAGAAATGAACCTTTTTGAAAGAGCGGTATTCGGTTGCGATATCGGATGCAGTCTTCTTTCATGGAATTATATGAATGTCGATACCGTTCAGACACACCACGGAAGAACAACTCCCGTAATTTACGGCGTTGTCAGAGCAAGACCCGACACGGTCGGTATTGCATACATGGGTGACGGCGGCGGACTTGCAATCGGTTCAGGTCACCTCGTAAACGCTGCTGTAAGAAACGAAAAAATGCTTGTAATCCTTGTCAATAACACCAATTACGGTATGACAGGCGGTCAAATGGCTCCTACAACCATGCCCGGTCAAATAACCGAAACCACTCCCTACGGCAGAGACATCGAAGTAACCGGAAAACCTGCCAGAGGCACAGAAATGGTTGCTTCAATCGTTGATACCGATAAAGCGTATGTAACAAGAGGAACTGTCGGCAATATCAGACAGTTAAAAACATTTATGAGAAGAGGACTTCAAAACGTTGCCGACGGCAGAGGTTTCTCGTTTATTGAAGTTCTTTCCATCTGTCCTCTTAACTGGAGAACAAATAATTACAACACTTGGGACAGGCTGAAGACAATGGAAGAATATTTCAAAGTCGGCGAAGTGATTGTTCCTAAAGAGTTGGAAGGAGTGAAATAATAATGGCCAGATCTAAAATAGTATTGGCAGGAGAAGGCGGACAGGGCGTTCAAAGTATCGCAAAAATCCTTGTAGAAGCCGCTTATGCCGCAGATAAAAAAGTGTTATACATTCCGAACTTTGGCGTAGAACAAAGAGGCGGAGTTAGTATCGCTTTCTGTCAGATTTCTGATACCGAAATCGGCGAACCGCGTTTTTCCAAGGGTGACATTGTTATGATGCTTTCAGACAGAGCAATCGACCGCTGTAAATGCTATGTTGACGAAAAAACAACAGTTGTTTACGATACATCCGTTTGCACCAGAAAACCCGAAATGAAAGCAAAAAAAATCATAGGCATTCCTGCTAATAAAATTGCCAACGATGAGCTTTCATCAAGAGTTTTCAATATGATAGTTATGGGCGCAATTATGAAAGCAACAAACGTTATCGACGTTAAATACGTTAAAGATGCCATGGAACATGCCCTCGGCAAAAAATTCGCAGTAAAACCCGAATTAAGAGAGCTTAACTACAAAGCAATCGAAAGAGGCATGGCACTTATTAACGAAACGGCTAATGTGTAAAAACACCGAAAGGAAATAAAAATGGTCGCAAAACAATATAAAGGCATAAAAATCAAAGGATGCGGTAAAGGTAAAGCTAATGTTTATATCTATACCGAACTTTGCAAGGGCTGCGGTCTTTGTATCGCAAAATGTCCCGTTAATGCTAAAGAAGGCAACGAATCCTGCCTTCACTGGTCAAAAGAAGTCGGTTTATATGCCACTCCGGCAGTTGAACCGGATCCTGACAAATGCATTGCCTGCGGGATTTGCGAAACAATTTGCCCCGACAGCGCAATAAGAATTGAGAAACTCCAGTAAAAAAGTTATTACTCTTCAAATCCATAAAAGCGGCAGTAATTACTGCCGCTTTTATAATTTTACATTTAAAAATTTTCTCGGATTTAAATAGCAACTTTTTTTATGTTCGGTTTTATATTTAACAAGTAATTTTAAAAAACATTAAACATTAAAGGAGAATTTTATGAGAATTAGTTTTAACCCTGTTGTACCACAAAGAAATCAAGTCAAATTCGGAAGTGTAGTTCAGCCTTCTCAAATAGACGCATTAAAAGGTAATGATTATTTTGAAGAAGCTTTAAACTTGGCAATAGCAAACGCTCTTAATTCTAAGCTAAATCGTTCGTTATTATGTCTTGAAATACCTGATGAAACTCTTCCCATAAATGCATTGTGCATATATGTACCAGATTTGGAAAAGAGACTATATACACGTTCAGATTATTCTCATCCTAAAGTTCATGAAAACCTTACACAAAGATTAAATAATGCAGGATGGGAAGTTTTAAAGATTGAAACAACCGAAAAGGGTTATGGTGTCATTATTAAGCCACAGTAAATAAAACTATACCTATTTAAAGCAAAATAACCATCTGTTTCATATTTCGGTTTGATATTTTTCTTTTGCATAATCAATATTATCAGATGGAATCAGATAATTATCTTTGTCTAATTCTTTCCTGACAAACAAAGCCGAAGTTTTATCTTTAAATACAAGTTTAAAATCTTTAAGGCTTGAAGCATTCCTGAATGCTTTTGAATCCTTTTCAATCAAAATCATATCTGTCTTGTATTTGTTTAAAATAACCTTCCAGTCTTTTTTGCCATAGTAAAAATCCATATTTTCTTTATAAACCTTATCGGAATAAGTTTCTTCGTATCTCCCGTCAATCGAAACGAGGCATTGCGGATATAATTTCCACAATGCATAGCTGCCCCAATTGAAAGGCACGAGAAGATTGCCGGAAAGCTTATTTATTCTAATAAATTCAATGGATTTGAGGGGGTAATGCTTCTGTTTTAAAGTAATAACCGGAGGAGTCGAAAAAATTACATTCAAAAGAGCCCCTGCTAAAAACGCATAAATAAATCCTTCTCTCGCAAAGTTAAGCAACCGTTTATATTTTGCAGGCAAGCTGATTTTTGAATTGTTTTTTAAAATTTCTAAAATTTTTCCGAACATTTCATAAAGAGGTTTATAAATAAAAATTGATGACGCTATTGCAAAAAATACAACATGCCTTTCGCTCCTGAAAGATAAAACAGCAGTAACCAGTAAAAGTAAAACAACGGTTAAGTCCGGTATTTTAATTTTTGCTGTAAGAAGTTTATAAAGAGAAGCAAAAAATGTTAAAAAGAGCAAAATTCTAAACCCTGTTACGTTATAAACCGTATCAAAAAAGTTAAAAGGCTCCCATTCTGTAATGTAAGGACGTTTCATCAGTACAGCCGGTATCAGATACTCCCAAAATTTTATACCCCAGGGATTTACAAGTCCAAACGGAAGTGTAACTGCAAAAATCAAAAGGAATTTTTTGTAATTTTTTCCGTTAAGAACGCGAACCCCAACGGAGATCCGCTCAACGGGAA
>CAZEDP010000019.1:611-13701 GCA_964511035.1 uncultured Gammaproteobacteria bacterium | reverse complement strand
TTGGATTGAATAGCACTGTTCGAAACTCTGCGAAGCAGAGTGAGTTTGCGAAGCGGATAAAGACAGCAAAGATTAGAAGCAGTGCTGAAACATAGGATGTGGAGACTCCGAGGCAAGTTTTTTCTTTTTCCATATTTTCTTTTTTTCAAAACAGAAAATATGGTCGACAGCTTCAGATGTCGAAACATATAGAAAAAAAGTACCGATAAAAAGCTTTTGGGTATGCAGTTAAACGTTGGACAGATTGCTTCGCAACCTAGATTAATGCTAACAGCAAGGCTTTTTGGCTCGCAATGACAGGAATTCGCTTTTAGTGGTGGATTTACGCTGGCAAGACCCTGAACATAAGCGATTTTATTCGTTTTGCATAGGCGAATGCTTCAGGGATGCATGAATGGGGTAAAAGGAATGAGATTGCCACGCTTCGCTCGCAATGACGATACGAGGCTCTATGAGAGCAATTTAGAGCTGGAAAGATGCTGAATATCCTCACCATTAGTAAACAGCAACGTTTTTTGCTTCAGCATGACATTTTCGGGTGGGTTTAAAGGGGGAACGCCCTTTTTATAGACCACGAGTACGGATAAAAAACTTTTGGGTGTGTAGTTTAGCGTTAGTCAGATTGCCACAAACGGCTTCGCCGTTTGCGCGATGACAATATAGTGTCGGTAAGGCAGTTAAGGAACTAATTCCACTGCTTCGGTAAGGTCGGAATCAAGTTCAAACTTGGTATGAATTGCCTTAAGAGCTTTTTCAGCCTGATTTTTATCAACAACACAGCTTATTTTGATTTCACTGGTTGAAATCATTTTAATATTTATGGATGATTCAGCCAGAGCCGCAAACATATTAGCCGCAATACCGGGCTTGTCTATCATGCCCGCGCCTACTATGCTGATTTTGGCTATATCTTTGTCAACCATTATTTCTTCAGCGCCGATTTCATTTTTTACTCTTTCCAAAATCGGTACAGCAGCAGCCAAATCCGCCTCGGCAAGCGTAAATACGATGTTGTTGAGCTTTACTTCTTTAATATAAGACTGAACAATCATATCAACGCTGATGTTTTCTTTAGCCAATGACTGAAATATTTTCGCGGCAGTACCCGGGGCATCCGGCACTTTAAGAACAGCAATTCTTACCTGCGAAAGGTCGGCTGCAATTCCGCTGACCGGTCTATATATTTCCATATATTTTTCTCCCGTAATTAAAGTTCCTAAATCTTCCGGTTTAAAGGTGCTTCTGACTCTCATCGGCACATTAAACATTTTGCCTGTTTCGACAGAACGTGGATGAAGAACGTTTGCACCCACTCTGGCAAGCTCAAGCATTTCATCGTAAGAAATAACGTCTACCCTGCTTGCCTTTGGAACAATTCTCGGATCTGCCGAGTAAACAGCATCAACATCTGTATAAATATCGCATCTTTCCGCATTTAACGCCGCGGCAAGAGCAACTGCGGTTGTATCAGAACCTCCGCGCCCCAATGTGGTAATTTCGTTGTCTTTTGTTACTCCCTGAAATCCGGCAACAATAACGATTTTACCCGCATCAAGATATTTTTTAAGCCTTTCGGTCTTTATTTCGAGAATTCTCGCCTTTGAATGGACTTTTTCAGTGATAATCCCTATCTGGTCTGCGACAAGGCTTACAGCCGGCGCGCCTTTTTGTTGAATTGCCATAGCCAAGAGCGCAATAGAGACTTGTTCGCCCGTTGAAAGAAGCATATCCATCTCTCTTTCACAGGGGTTTTGTGTGATTTCATTTGCCAGCTTTACGAGATAATCGGTTGTATGCCCCATTGCAGAAACGACCGTTACAACCTGATGCCCTTTTTTATGCTCTCTGATGACTAAATCAGCTACCCGCTTTATTTTATTGGTGTCGCCAACTGATGTTCCGCCAAACTTTTGTACAACTATACTCATATTTCTGCCTTTTCTCGACTTGCCTTCCGTAATCTCTCACTAATTGATTATTTCGTCTGCGTTTTTGGGATAATTGAGTTTCTCAACGAAATTCTTTAGGTTTTCATATATCATATTACGATAATCAGGACAGGATTCAACCATTTTTTTGAAGTCGCTTTCAAATCCCTGCTCATCTCCCTGTTTTGCTTTAATATATGCAATGTTGATTTTGCAGTAAATATTGTCGGGATCGATTTCCAGCGCTTCATTTAGACAAGTAAGAGCTTTGCGGTAACATTCGGCATCCCCTTCAGAATCGCCGTATTCAGCATAAAAAGCTCCCAACAGGAATTTTGACGGAGCAAAATCAGGACTTTTTTCAATCGCCTGCTGAATCATTTTGATTGCTTCGTCATATTTTTTCATTTTGGCTAGCGTTTCCGCCATGGCAATTAGTATAAAAATATTCTCGGCATCGTTTTTCAGGGCTTTTTCAAACTTTTCTAAAGCTGATTTATTATTTTCGGGATTTTTTGAAAGTATCAAACCGTAAGTATAATTGACCTTTGACGATTCCGGCTCCATTCTCAACGCGGCGCGGATTTTTCGCAGGGCCTCAATGTCATCTCCTATCTGACTCAATAGAATTGAAGAATCCACATAAGGCTGAACGTTGTTGGGATTGATTTCGATACATTTATTGTAGTGCTTTAACGCTTCGGCAAAGTTTCCCGTCAAATTATTTATCGAAGCCGCCATCTGATGCGCCTCCAGGCTTGAAGGAGATATCAGAAGAGCTTTTTCAAAACAGTTAATGGCGCTTTCTTTATCGCCTTTCAGATTATGGATTTTTCCCGCTTCAATATAAAAATCCTCTCTGTCAGGCGCAATCTCAAGAGCGCATTGAAGAGCCTTAACCGCTTCGTCGTATTCGCATTTTTCCTTACTGCAGTTCGCAAGGTAAAAATAGGCTTCCGGTCGCTCTTTTGAAATCGAAAGGGATTTGTTTAATTTTTCGACGGATTCCTCTATATCCCCTTTTTTGTAAAGAGTTATCCCCCATGAAAGATAAATCTGATAAAAATTAGGCTCAATTTTTTCTGCTACCTTAAAACATTCTACGGCTTCGTCATAACTTTCTTTGTGAGTAAGCAAATCGCCCATGTTAATATAAACGTCGGATTTCGCCGGATTGAGATTAAGAGCGACTTTGGCTTTTTCAATCGCTTCGTCAATTTTGTTAAGACGAAACAACGTCATTGACCAGTAATGCCATACATCCGTGTTTTGCGGCTGAACTCTGGAAACTTCTTTGAACCTCTCAATGGCTTCTTCCGGTCTGCCCGTCTCCGCAAGCACCATCGCCAGCATAAAATTGGCGTATGTTGACTTTGGATTGATTGAAAGCGCTTTTCGGAACTTGGTTTCGGCGATTAAATTTTTTCCCTGCTTGCCCAGAGCTATTCCCCAGTTTATGTATGTGTCTATATCTTTGGGATTTAAAGTTAAAGCTACTTCGTAGCGGTTTTCAGCTTCTTCAAACTTGCCCAGCTCCACCAGAGCAGCTCCCCACAAGGAATATGCCTTGACGTACTTGGGATCGATTTTCACCGCGTCTCGAAATTTTAAAATCGCTTCCTGAAATCTTCCTGTCTTTGCTAACGCTATACCCCAATTTGTAAAGCTTTCGGGGTTTTTTGGAGGCATATATGCCGAGGATTCGAATTTTTTTATTGCTTCCTCAATTTGCCCCGAGTTCGCAAGAAAAACTCCCCAGTTTAAAAATGCTCTCGAATGTATATTCGAGGATTTCGTTACAACCTTGTACTGCGTTAAAGTTTGATTGACCTTAGCGACATTAACCAGCAGTTCCTTCAGAAATTTGAACATTTTTTGTTACAGAAAAATTTTTCTTACCTTTGATGTTAAATTATACCAAATTTCTTTTCACGGTAAGTACGGGAACAAAAATAATACTTCAAGCGTCTTAGTAAACGTAAAATAAAAGATGCTGATTAAAGAGTCAACTGTACTGGTATTTTAAAATTTCTTCTGATACAATATGTATCTAAAGAAAAGCCGATGTGGCGAAATGGCAGACGCAGTTGACTCAAAATCAACCGGGATCAAACCCGTGTCGGTTCAAATCCGACCATCGGCATTTTGATTTTTACAAACCGCTAAAAGCCTTTATATCATGGGGACGTTTTGGATTTGACAGGGCGCATGATGTAACCGGGCTGCGAGTCGGAGCGCTGTTCTCCGTTATCAACGAGCAAAACTAAACTAAATGGCAACAATAACGTAGTTGCTCTCAACTTTAGACCTGCAGCAGCTTTAGCTGCTTAGGCGTTGAGCATCGAATAGCCCCCGCCGGTCGGGTTATTCGGTAAATGATACCGGATGCGTTCAGTCAATGAGAGTAGGCTGAATTAAGACAGCTCTCAAGCTCGGCAGAGTTTAAAATGCTCAGTTTCGGTTTTTAGCCTCGGTTGGCGGCTTGGCCGGAATGAATTTAAAGTCAACCTACGCTCGTAGACGTTCGTTTGTATCCGTTTTGGACGAGAGTTCGAATCTCTCCGTCTCCACCATAAAAGCCCAGAGCCTATAAAGGTTCAGGGCTTTTATCTTTTGTTCATTTTGAATAATTTATATTTTCTTGATTGTGCCTAAATTGTGCCTAAAGGGCATATAATTTAACAACTAAAATCATGGATTGATTTAATATCGTAAAGGAATTTTTGAATTAAACACTCTTGCACGAGTATAATTTGAAGAAATTAAAAATCTTTCTGTACTTTCTTTGAAATATTCATTTTTTGTTGTGGGAGAAATGTGTACACTTAAAATATCTTCTAGTGTAATTTCACATTCAATATAAGGAATTATTAATCCTTTTTTCTCCCTATGGCAAATTTTATATTTTCTTTCTTCTTTCATAAGAGGGTCAATGCGTTGGTCTATAACAATTCGATATTCTTTTTCGGCAGAAAAACAATTTTGTTTAAAAAATAAGGAAAAAGCTATAATTAGACCTAAAAAAGAGTCCCGAAAATTTTGAGGGGCTTCGTTAGATGTTTCCTCAAATAACTCATTATAATCTTTTAAAGCGCTTATTATCATTTGTTTTTGAATTTCTTCTTCATAGATAATTTCTCCAAAAGTAAAAAAAGGAGCAGTAAGTCCAATTTCCTTTGAAAGTTTATGTATTATATTTTTACTAAAACCTATATTATATCCAAACATGTCAGGTGTTTTAGTATAGTAGTTCCATAAGGATAGATTATCGTTATCTGTTGAAAAAGAGGCAACAAAATATGAAGAGCGCCGTATATATTCGAATAAACCTTTTGGTTTATCTTTATTCAAAAAGGATTCTACTTTTTCCATAATAAGTTTATAAAATTCTTGATTAATTAAATTTGGATCAGCATCTAAAACCCTTTTTAATAATTGATAGGTATAGAACCTTTCACTTTCATCATTTAAGCAACTGACGTCCGAGAATCTGAATTTGCTATTTTGAATTATGGCAAGAAATGCTTCAGGGTTAGTATAGTGATAAATTACTTCATTGCCTTTAAAATCAGTATTTGTAATCATTTTTTGATGTTTTTGTCTGATTTTTCGAATTTTATTTAGCATTCTTTATACATCTTTCTAGCAAACGTCGTCCAGTAAATTATCCTATTTTTACTAACTTTTCACAATATGACTCATTTATTTTAGAAGAAGCTATTTCTTCTAGCACATTTATTGCTTGATCGTGAACATCAGGAATTAAATGCCCATACGTATCCATAGTCATGTTCTTGTTTATTAAGTGATCTTAGCACCTGATAAAAATCAATTAGTTTGAGTCAAATAAGTTCGAAACTCGTATACCGGTCTCCACCATAAACCGCCATCATTAATTTGAGGGCGGTTTTTAGTTTGAAGAAAGTTATAACAAATAGAAAAAAATAAGCATTTGATATTTGTCATCAGTCCCGTTAAATTTTCTTTACAAAGAACTAACTTTTGTATTTACTTTGCAAATAGCAGATAAAACAATCAAATAATAATGTTTTTTACAATAGATAGATATTATTTAAATATAAAGTTCTATTTAGGTTTAGAGAAGCCTTATAATTTTTATACCCGATAAACATACTTTAGCCATACTAAGACAAGGTTTTCGGCACTTTAAAAAAAAGGGAAACATAGACTATATTGACAAAATAGGCTCGATAACCTAAGATTAAAAAATAAAGAGCATATTATATCCAGTTAATATAATAAATTATTTGTTGAATAAGTGTTTTTAGTAAGTAAGCAAGGCGTTTGTTGATGTGTCAAAAATATAAAGTTTTGGTTATAGATGATTCTCCTTTTATTTTCAAAGCTGTTACAAAAGCGTTGGAACCAAAAGGTTTTCAAATTGTTGATACAGCTCCTAACGGTAAAATCGGGATAGAAATGGTTGAAAAATATTGTCCCGACATTGTTACACTCGATATAACCATGCCCGTTATGGACGGAATAGAAACAGCAAAAGTTTTAATTAAAGATTATCCCGATGTAAAGGTCTTAATGTTAAGCGCCATGGGGGATGAGATGCTTGTTAACGAGGCTAAGGAAATAGGCATCAAGTATTTTCTTTCAAAACCCTTTAAATCGGAATTTCTCTTGGATTGCGTTAACGCTTTATTAGACGGAGCTGCTTAAAATGAGCGAAGAAAGATGCGATATTTTTCTGAATTATTCCAAAAATGCTTTTCAGGAAATTGCATCTGAGTTAACCGATGCCCAATATGATTTGTGTGAAACTTTTGATATCGGCAGTAATGAGAAAATCGCTGTTATCATCGGAGTAACAGGTAAAAGCAAGGGGAGAATAATGCTTCAGTGTGACGCAGAAACCGCAGAAAAATTTGCGGTCTCAATGAACTGCGGCGATCCCCTTGATGCCGTTGAAGATAAATATTTCTATATGGCAGAGTTTGCCAACATGTTCTGCGGAAGAGCAGTTACAAATATAAACAATTACTTTAAACAGCGGGAAGCATGGCTATGCCCTCCAGCTATTTTTTCGGGAGTAAATCTTGAAATAATCACTCCCACCGTAAATTCCGAAACCGTTTATTACAGCGGCGAACAAGGATGTTTTATGCTCGACATAGGATTTGAAGGAGAAAATTAAACTTGAGCAGCACTATCACAAGTTTAAAAGATGTTTTTGTTGATGCGGTTAATGAACTTCTGCCCATGTTTGGCTTGGAATCGGAATTTTTATGCGAAATGCCTGAAAGCGCTCTTCTGTCTAAAGAACCTGTTAACATTCTTCTTGGTTTAACATGCGGTTTAAAAGGCAGCATAGTACTTCAATTAACGAAAGATGCCTCTTTCAAAATAGTTTCCGCAATGATGGGCGGAATGGAAATCACTGAACTTGATATGGTCGCGAAAAGCGCGCTGGGAGAATTTACAAATATGCTGGGCGGCACTGCGCTGGGGAAATTGAACTCCGAAGTTTTTATTGATATCTCTCCCCCGACTTTAGCTGTCGGAGAAAATATATTCCTATCAATAAGCAGGGTTCCGGCAAAAAAAATATGTTTCAAATTTGGAGATACTGAATTTAACATTTCGTACTGCATAGAATAGGAGAAGGAGAATTTCCTTGGATAATGAGATTGATATAGGCGAATTTGATGTTAATGATCTTCTAAAAAGGATTTTAGAAGAAGAAGAGTACGTAAAAAGTCAGAGCCTCAACTATCAGGAGTATTTGCCGGAATTTATCGCCAGAGCAAGAGAAGACCTTGAACTAATTGAGGCAAATGCTCTCATATTGGAAAAAGACTACGGAAACAAAGACATAATTAACGATATGTTCCGGTCATTCCATAATATTAAAGGCTCATCCGGATTTGTAGGTCAGGACATTATCCAAAAAGTAGCTCATCAGACTGAAACATTGATGGACGGCTGCAGAAAAGGAGCCATAGAAGTCGATAAAGAGATAATAGATTTTATCCTTATATCCGGAGATTATATAGGCAAAATCTGCGATGAACCTGAAATAGCACAAGATGAGTCCTTCTTTGAAGGCATCTTCCTGCATATTCAAAATATGGAAACTAAATCAGCCGATTTTGCGGGCAAAAAGAGCAAAAAGAAAGAAAAAGAAAAGAAAGAAGAACGGGAACCGGCTTTAGAACTTGAAACACAACTGAACAGCGAATTTTTTGAGCATTTTGTTACGGAAGCCGGCGCTTATATAGACAATGCGGACTGCAATCTCCTGCTCCTTGAGAAAAATATTCAGGATGTTGAGCTGATGCACATCATATTTCGCGATTTGCACACACTGAAAGGACTCGCAGGCTTTGCCGGAATGACCATAATTCAGAGAATTATGCATCAGGCAGAGTCTGTAATGGATGAATGCAGAAAAAGTACCGTTAAAATAAATAAAACTATTATAAACCTGCTTCTTAAGGCTATAAACTATGCTGACCAAATTTGCAAAGATATTAACTTAGCTCAAAATAAAGAATTTTTGGAAAATATTTGTCTTCTTATTAAAAATCTTCAGGAAGAAAAAATTAAAAATAAAAATTATGAAGAAAACGAATATCTGGAAGATTTTCAGGTTGAAACCAAAGAGCATCTTGAATTTATTGAAATGAACGTTTTAATTCTGGAAAAAGAACCTGAAAACGAGGAATTAATTCATAGTTTATTCAGGGCATTCCACACAATTAAAGGCATGTCGGGATTTGTCGAACTTGATATCATCGGCAATATCGCCCACCAGACTGAAACAATAATGGACGGCTGCAGAAAAGGTCATACCAAAGTTACTAAAAAAATAATTGATTTAATGCTTAATTCGGCGGATTACATTAAGAAAATATGCAACGATATAAACCTTGCCAATGACGAAAACTTCTTAAAGGAAGTTGAAAACTACTTAAAATCAATTGAAAAAGATATAGTTAATCCTGAAGAAGAGATTCCTCAGGAAAAGAAAATCGGCGAAATTTTAGTAGAAGAAAAGGTTATTAAAGCTCCTGAAGTCGAAGAAATTCTTGAAAAACAAAAAACCGATTATCCTGACTTGAAATTCGGTCAGATTGTAATCAAAGAAAATAAAGCAGAAGCAAAAGAAGTTATAAATGCTGTCAGAAAACAGCAAAGTAAAGCCACCCCTCCTGAAGCGGACGATTATATGCGAATATCTACAAACAAAGTGGATAATCTCGTTGATATGGTCGGGGAGTTAATAATCACACAATCATTAGTCGAACAAATAGCCAGTGCGGCTTTGGGAACAAACAATTCTTTTGTACTTAATTTCGGCAGAATGGCAAGAATAACCAAAGATTTGCAAAACCTTGCGATGTTTTTAAGAATGGTATCTCTGAAATCTACTTTCCATAAAATTTCAAGAATAGCAAGAGATACCATAAATGAGCTTGATAAAGACATTAACTTTACAACAACCGGTGATGAAACTGAAATAGACAGAATTGTTACCGAAAAACTCCTTGACCCGCTTGTTCATCTTGTCAAAAATGCTGTTTCTCACGGCATTGAAGATAAATCAGAAAGGATACAAGGCGGAAAACCTCCTCAGGGGAACATATCCGTATCTGCTTATAACAAAAGAGGCAATATTTACATTGAAATTGCCGATGACGGCAAAGGCATAAACATTGAAAAAGTTTACCAAAAAGCCCTTGAAAAAGGATTGATTGACCCCAAAAAACAGTACAGCGAAAAAGAAATGCAGGAATTTATCCTGCTGCCCGGCTTTTCAACAGCTGAAACCGTAAATAATATTTCGGGACGAGGGGTCGGTATGGATGTCGTTAAAACAGAAATCTTAAAAATAGGGGGGAAAGTCGATATATACAGCAAAGTTAACGAAGGTTCCGTGTTCACTCTGAAAATACCCGTTAATCATGCGGTTATGAACGGAACAATCGTTGATATTGAAGGCTCAAACTACATTATACCTACCGTCAACGTTAAACAGATACTTCAGCCCAAAGACGAAGACTGGGTTTATATTCAGGGAATAAGGTCAATGATTAAAATCAGGGATGATATTATTCCTTTAATATACATTTCAAAACTTTTCAAAACAAATAAGGAAGAAGAAAAACCTTCTCTTATTGTCGTTTTGGAAATGGATAGGAAGTTTACAGCTCTGCCGGTAAGAAATATCATCGGAAGACAGGAAATTGTTATAAAACCATCCGGAGAAGAATTTTCTCATCTGGCATACGTTTCCGGAATGTCAATTCTGGGAGACGGGAAAGTATCATTAATTCTTGATATAGAGTATTTATTTGAAGCAGAAGGAGCGCAATAGTGGAGATTCAAGACGGAAAGCATCTTACATTTTCGCTGGGAAAAGAGGAATACGGACTTCCAATTCTCAAAGTCAAGGAAATAATTGGAATGATGGAAATTACTCATGTCCCGCAAACTCCCGACTTCATTAAGGGAGTTGTCAACCTTAGAGGTAAAATTATTCCTATTATGGACTTGAGATTAAAACTCGCCATGCAGGAACGGGAATATAATGAACGTACCTGCATTATTGTCGTTGAAGTCAAAATCAACGACGCAAAAAGGTTGATGGGTATCGTTGTAGATACCGTTTCTGAGGTCATCAATATTCAACAAAACGACATTGAACCGCCGCCCGAATATCAAACAAAGGTTGATAAGGGGTTTTTAACAGGCATGGGGAAAATCAAAGGAAAAGTTGTAATGCTCTTAAATATTGAGCAGATTGTCAACTGTAATGAGATGGTTACTTTGTTAAATGATATGAAAGGGAACTTGGCACATGTTTAAGAATATGAAATTGGCTTTCAAAATCGGCTCAGGCTTTGCCGCAATTTTATTATTAGCATCATTTCTCGGAGGATTCTGCGTACTCAGTATGAAAAATGCGCAAATTCAGTCTAACAGACTTTCAAAAGAATTTATTCCCGCTGTCTCTCTTGCAAATGAAATGGAAAGAACTAATGCAAGCATAATGCTTGATATAAGAAGCTACGGCTACACGGAAGATACCAAATTTTTAGAAAATGCAAGAAACAGTTTTAAGAAAATTTATGAATTTACAACTAAAGCTAAAGAACTTGGTGAAAAATATCCGGCATTAAAAGAGTTAAAAGAAAAATCAATTCTTGCTCAGGAAAATATTGCAGAATATGAAAGACTTGTAGGCGAAACAGAAAAAATCAACAAAACAAAAACTGAAACTATTGCAAGTCTCGGCGCAACAGCCACCAAAGAATATATACCAAACTGCTATAACTTGCTTAACAGCGAAAAATTATCCGTTGCTGAAGCTAATTTAGTTAATGACCTTATTATCCTGGGAACTCAAAACCGTATGGCAGTCTATAGAACTATGGCTCTGAGAGACCCTAAATACATGAAAGAAGCTATGAGCAACTTCGATGAAATTGACAGAATCATATCAAAACTTAAATCGTCAATTCGCTCAAGCTCCGGATTACAGAATTTAGAAACAATCAATGCATCCGCTGACAAATATAAAGTAGGCATGAATGCATATTTGGATGTTTGGACTAAAGCCGGTGAAATAGTAAAAATACGTACTGAAGTTTCAACGAAAGTTTTAAAAGCTGTTCAGGAAATAGCATCTTCATATATGAAACAAACAATCAGCGCCGCAACAACATCCTCATTGGCATTAGCAGCATCATCAGGACTGATGATTATCGGTCTTATCGTTGCGGTAATATTCGGTTCATCTCTTGCTTGGCTGATTATCGTCGGCATTACGAAACCTATCAACAAAATAGTTGACGGCCTTAATGAAAGCGCACAGCAGGTTTCCGCAGCTTCCGAACAGTTATCTTCTTCAAGTCAGCAGTTGGCTGAAGGAAGCGCTGAACAGGCTTCTTCCATACAGGAAACATCTTCTACCCTTCAGCAGTCATCTTCAATGGTAAGACAGAATACCGAAAACACAAAACAAGCTGCATCGCTTGCCAAATACACCAAAGATTCCGCCGACAAAGGCAATAAAGAAATGAAAAATATGATGGTTTCTATGGCGGAACTTAAAAAATCAAGCGACGAAATAGCTAAGATTATTAAGGTAATCGACGAAATCGCTTTCCAGACAAACATACTTGCTTTGAATGCCGCTGTTGAAGCTGCAAGAGCAGGGGAAGCAGGTATGGGATTTGCCGTTGTTGCCGAAGAAGTTCGTAATCTTGCGCAAAGAAGCGCTCAGGCAGCAAAAGACACAGCCGCGATTATCGAAAGCAATATCAATCTTTCCGAAAAGGGAGTCGAAATTTCGAGAGAAGTTAACGAATCTCTTGAAGAAATTAACGTTCAGGCTCAAAAAGTCAGCGAGCTTCTTGATGAAGTTTCTGCTGCAAGCCACGAACAGGCTCAAGGTATTGCTCAAATTAATAAAGCAATTACACAAATGGAACAGGTTATTCAATCAAATGCATCAACCGCCGAAGAAAGCGCCTCTGCATCAGAAGAGCTTTCATCTCAGGCATGCAATATGAAAGAAATCGTTAATCATCTTGTCGCTCTCGTTAACGGGGCACAGGCAGTTCATAACCAAACTTACGCCGTTTTGGCAACAAAATCCACCGGCAGAAGAGCTCTGCCAAGCGTGGAAAAAAGAGTGACTGCCGGGAAAAACGGTTCCCGTAAATACGGCAAAGATACAAGAGTTGTGAATCCCGAGGAAGTAATTCCTCTTGAAGACGATCTTCAAGACTTTTAGGTAACAAGCTCAGCGTAATGCCGGCTTATGCCGGCATTACGCTGCCTAAAAAAGGTATAAAAAAGTGGGTAATCTAACTAACAAACAATTTGAAAAATATACAAAGCTGATTTATGAGAATTTTGGAATTCACCACAGTAATACCAAAAAAGAGATGGTACAATCCAAACTTTCTAAATTAATGAGATGGGCTAATATTGAAGATTATGACGATTATTATGATTTTTTACTGAGAAATTCCGGAAATGAAAACTGGGATTTGTTTGTTAACGAAATAACAACTCACAAAACTCATTTTTTTAGAGAAGACAGTCATTTTGAATATATCCGCTCAAAAATTGACAATATTCTCAAAAACAACCCCAGAATCCTTAATAACAATGAACTCAGA
>CAZEDP010000019.1:0-601 GCA_964511035.1 uncultured Gammaproteobacteria bacterium | reverse complement strand
AGCAATGATACTTAAAGAATGCCTGCCAAGCTATATTGATGTAAAAATTCTGGCAACCGATATCAGTCCGGTTGTTATTGAAAAAGCTCAAAAAGGTATCTACCTTTTGGATGAAGAAGACGGAGTCAGCGCGTATTATTATCACAAATATTTCATCGCAAACGAAGAATTAAGCGTTGTCGTTCCTGAAATAAAAGATTTAATTACGTTTAGAACATTTAATCTTATGCACCCCTTTCCGTTCCAAAATACGTTTGACATTATTTTTTGCAGAAACGTAATGATATATTTCGATATGCCGGTTCAGGAACAGTTGATAAAAAAATTCTATAACATTCTAACCCTTGGGGGTCTGCTGTTTATCGGACTCTCGGAAAGCTTAACCCAAAGACAGCATAAATTTAAATATGTGCAGCCTACAATATACTCACGCACCGATTAAAGGAGAAAAACCATGAAATCACTCATTGTAGATGACAATTTTACCTGCAGGAAAATTCTGCTAAAATTGCTCTCTGACTACGGACATTGCGATATCGCCGTTAACGGAAAGGAAGCGATAGACGCCTTTGTTGCGGCATGGGACGATTGGGATGCTTAT
>CAZEDP010000018.1:306-14099 GCA_964511035.1 uncultured Gammaproteobacteria bacterium | reverse complement strand
ATTTCGAGGGTTGGCAAATTCCGGTTCGCCGGCTTTTCTTCTCTGCTCGTTGAGCTTTTCAAATGAAGATTTCGGCATGAAAACCTCTCCGCGGGCTTCGACAGTTTCGGGAATTTTGCCGTCAACGGGGAAAAGCTTCAGCGGTATGCTTTTAACGGTTTTAAGGTTCTGCGTTATGTTCTCGCCTTTTATTCCGTCGCCCCTCGTCGCGCCTTTTTCGAGAATTCCGTCTTTATAAGTCAAAGCAATCGCTAGTCCGTCAATTTTGAGTTCGCAGACGTATTCTATAATCTCATCAGGCTCAAAAAACTTCTTAACTCTGTCATTCCATTCGAGAAGCTCTTCCTCGGTATTGGAATTATCGAGGCTGTACATCCTTGAGCTGTGTTTAACTTCTTCAAACCCTTCCGAAACTGTTCCTCCTACCCTTTGAGAAGGGCTGTCCGGAGAAGCAAACTGAGGGTAAGCTTTTTCCAGTGTCTGAAGCTCTTTAAAAAGAGCATCAAACTCGGCATCGGAAATTTCGGGAGCATCTTTCACATAATAGAGGTAGTTGTGATAATTGATTTTGTCCCTTAAGTCCTGAATTTTATTCGGAATGTCAAATAGGCTGTTCGTTTGCATAAATCATTAAGCGCTGTAACACTTAGAAAATTATAGCAAAAGATAAATTTAAATTTATTAAGGTCTTTGATAAAATCATGTTGTGCTTATTTCAGGCTTTGGGAATTAGAAAATTGAAGAAAAAGAAAAGATTCGATATATTTAAAACTTTTGAAATATTCAATTCCGAAGCGGCTTCTGTCATTAAGGAAAGTATTATAAGATTTGTCCTTGTGGAAGCGGAGAACTTTTTTATTACTAAATCCTGCCTGAAAACAAACATCATGAAGGACGAAAGTGTAAATTTTTCCATTATTAATAATCAAAAAATTTATAATCTCTTAAGCACCGTATGGAAAAAATATCAAAAAAAGGATGAAAATGAAGCTTTTAGAAACAGAAATGATATCAATGTCCGACTGCTTGAAGAATTGTCCCGAATTAAATCTGCCTGAATTTGCGTTCGCGGGAAGGTCAAACGTCGGGAAGTCATCAATAATTAATGCTCTTGCAAAAAGAAAAAATCTTGCCTATACCAGCAATACACCGGGTAAAACAAGGCTGATTCACCTTTATAAATTCAATAACGATTTCGTTATTGCCGATTTGCCGGGCTACGGGTATGCCAAAATATCAAAAGCCGCTCAGGATAAATGGAGAAAGACACTTGAAGACTATCTGCTCAACAGAACCGACTTAAAAGCGGTCGTTCAGATAATCGACGCAAGACACGATATTCAGAATAACGACCTGCAAATGAGACAGTGGCTTGATTTTAACAAAATGAATACAATCACGGTGGTTAATAAAATTGACACCATGTCTAAAAATGACGCCTCTAAATCATTGAAAAAAATTGAAGATGCAGTTGCATCAAAGGTTTATCCGTTTTCGGCGAAAACCAAAGCAGGCTCAAATGAGCTTTTGAACCTGCTTTATGAAATTTCAAAACAATAATGAATGCTCTATACTTCTTCGGCTTCGAGGCTTATTTTAACAACATCTTCGCCGAGTTCGGCATCGTCTTCATCAGCTTCGGAAGCAACTTCTTCCGGCGCTGTTCTTATAGAATTAGAGCCTAATTTTCCGCTTTTCATTTTTTCTTTGTGTTTTTTAATCTGTCTGTCAAGTATATCTGCAACAAGGTCAATGCTTGCGTACATAGATTCGGCCGTTTCTTTAACGTGTATTTTCGCGCCGTTTAGCAAACATGTGACTTCCGCAAAGTGATTATCCTGAACGCTCGGGTTTTTGATAACTCCCAAAGTGACAACTATGTCCATTATTTGATCGTTGTGTTTGAGAATTTTGCCGATTTTTTCTTCGGCATATTCTCTTAATGCCGTTGTAATGTCAATGTTACGACCGTTAATGGTAAGCCGCATCAGATTTCCTCCATAGTTTACTGCATGCCCACAATTTTATTATAAACAATATTTCGATTTCTTTAAACCGCTTTTGACTAAATACTGTCCCTTTGATGTAAATTTTGCTTAATAATTCGGAAATTTAAAGAAAGAAGAGATTTTTTTGCGTCAATTGTGATTTGTAAAAAACCCGCGCAATTTTTTTTCTTTTCATGTTTTATATATTTAGAAATACAAAATTGTGAGAATTAGAGGCAGTTAAAATGATTTTTGCAGTCAGTTATCCGGTAATGAATAATTGTAATAAAAGAAGTTATACAGATCGGGGCAATTTCAAAGGATTACTTGGACATTTAGGCAAATTAACAGAAACTAATAGCCCAACAATAGAAGAGTTGTTAAGTCATTGTTTGAATATTGAATCTAAAAGCAATCGTATTACGGGATCACTGAAAGAATTATATAAACTTGGACGATCTAACAAAAAAGAAGTTATTGACGCACTGGAAGAAATAGCAAATTTTTATGAAAAAGGTGAAGGAAAGAATAAGAGACCTGCAATTGCTCAAAGCATTTCTAAAAATTCAAGAAAATTTGCTGCTCAACTCAATGAAAATAAATTTTTTGATGATTAATATTTACTATTAAAATATTTTGAAACTGTCCCGCCCGCATAATAGCCTAAGCCAAGTCCTAAAACAGAACCTGCAACTCCGAAAGTATATGTGCCTATCGAGCTTAATAAAGCGCCGAAGAAGGCAAAAGAAATTATATTAACGAAAGCTGCGGGTATTTGTTTGTAATTTCCTTTCTTTGTTTCGTTAATTATTTTAGGTATTTCAAGCATAGCCATAAATATTAAACCTAACTTTGTTATCCTGTTTAAAGTCAACATAGCGATTTTAGATGTTAATGGACCAGAAAATTTCTTATATTCTCTAAAAATAATCTCAGGTTCTTTTTTAATTGGTATCAATATCATAAAATATATGCTCACCAAGTTTGGATTTCAAAAGCCAGTTTTCAAAGGGTGTTCCGGCAAAAAATTTAAAGACAGCCTTGTATTCCTTATTAAGTCCGTTCTTTGTTTTACCAAATACTGATAACAAGTCTCTCAAGTCCTCTTTAAGGTTAATTAACGCAAGCACACCAAGCCCTGCCGCTTTGAATTTATTGTCTTGTTTTTCGTTGTTTTCAATCGGCGCTACTCGCCTTGTTCCAGGAATTATGTTCAGCAAGCCCGTAAAAAGAATCCTAAAGGGATTATTTGATATATTTTTCTCGGCGTTGTTAATAGTTCTGATAAATGTATCAACGCCATTCTCTATTCTGTTTAAATCGTTATTGAGTTTTTTGTAATTCGTCACAGAATTCAGATGATTTTTGACAAAAGGGTTGCTCGAGGCAGTATTGTCAGCCTTTTTAACATCATATTGAGGATAAAGATTTACGATATTATTTCCCAACTTGTCTTTCCCATCCCTTGTCTTTTTTGCAACATCAAACATACAGGGCTGCCCCCTTATTTATATAAAAACAAAATACAAAACGGTATTGCCTTTTTAAAGTCCAGTTTGAAGTTATGTTAAAAAAATCTTTAAAAGTAATTTCCAACCCATTTTTGACAATACTAATCACTTGTTTAAAGTAACGATTAATATTTCTCGAGCGAAAATCTAAAACTCTGTAAATGTGTTAAGAAAAACGATTGCAAAGATGTTAATTATTGTTTAGATTAGTTATTAATAACTAATGAGGAGTTTATTATGCAGGCGGAATTCAGTATCGCGGATTTGTATTCGGATTACGTCAAAACACTTGAAACATACATAATGTTCAGAATAAAACAGGAAATGATAAGACTCACTCCTGAACTTAAGGCTAAAAACAGAAGCCCGATTAACCTCAGCATCGGCGCTCCGGTTCAGCCGCCGCCGCAGTTTGTAATAGACGAACTCAAAAATTGTCTCGACGAGCCGGGTATTCATTCTTATTCGGTTCCAAAGGGCGAAACGTATTTTCTTGAAGCCGCCGCAGCAAGGATGAAAAAGAGATTCGGAGTTGAGCTGAACCCAAAAACAGAAATATTCTCATTGATAGGCTCGAAAGAAGGGCTTGCAAATATATTCAGGACTTTAATAAATCCGACTTTGAACGAAAAGGAACAGGATATTATTCTTATACCTGATCCCGGATATGCTTCTTATCAGGAGCAAATAAAGGTTATAGGCGGAAAAGCCTACCCTATACCGCTCAATTATGCCAATAACTTTATGCCTAACCTTGAAGAAGTCTTATCACAGCTGAAAAAAGGCGGTTTCTCCCCTGAAAAAGTCAAAGCTGTCGTTATAAACTATCCGAACAACCCGCTCGGAGCAACCGCAACAAGAAAATACCTCAAAAATGTCGTTGATTTTGCCAAAAAACACAAAATGCTCCTTATAAGCGACCTTGCATATGCCGATATGTATTGGGGTGACGAAGAAGCTCCCGCAAGTATCCTTGAAATCGAAGGCGCAAAAAGCATTGCAATAGAATTCCACAGTCTCAGCAAACCTTATGCGATGACAGGCTGGAGAATAGGCTGGGCATGCGGCAATAAAGACGCCGTAGGAATACTGGGAAAAATGAAATCCACGGTCGATACAGGAATTTTTAAAGCTGTGCAAAAGGCTGCCGCTGAAATCCTCACATCCAAAGAAGGCGACAAATATATAGAGGAATCAAATAAAGCCTACCAAAGAAAACAAGAAATAATGCTCAAGGGCATAAAAGAGCTTGGTTGGAAGACTGATGAGCTTATTATTCCCAAAGCTACATTCTATCTGTGGCTGCCGATACCAAGAAAATACAAAACTTCAAGCGAATTTTCACAGGATATTCTTGAAAAATCAGGTATAGTAGTTGTGCCGGGAACGGGCTTCGGCGCAAACGGCGAAGGTTTCTTCCGTATGTCGCTTGTTTCTTCTGACGAAAGCCTGTTAGAAGCAATAGAAAGAATGAAAACCGACGGGTTTACTTATTAATAAGGATAAAATATGAACCCACTTGAAAAAATAAAAAAAGCTAAAGAGCTTGTTGAAGAAGCCGAAAGCGATATTATGCAAAAAGTCGGCTCTGTGCCCTACGAGCTGGGACATGCCATAGTAAAACTTGAACAGGCTGAACAAAGGCTGGCAAAAGACATATCTGTTGATGACTACAAAGAACCAGAGCCCGAAGAATCCCCAACTCCTTCAACTGAAGAAGAATATTCCGGTGTCGAGGATTTTGAAGAAAATGAACTGCCGGAAGACTTACAGCATTTCGACGAAATTGAAGAACAAGAGGAAGAAACTTCAGACTTCTATGACGAAGATCTGTAAAATCATCAAAATTTGATTTTAAATAGACTCCGGGTGACGACTAACGTACCACAATATTAATCAGTCTGCCGGGGACGGTTATTATTTTTACTATTTCTTTGCCCTGAATATAGGTTTGAACCTTATCATTTGACATAGCTTCGTTTTTAATTTCTTCCTCGGTTGAGTTCGGGCTCATAGAAAGCTTTTCCCTGACTTTTCCGTTTACCTGAACAACAATCGGAACAAACTCAGATATTGCAAGGCTTTCGTCATGTTCAGGCCAGTTTGTCAAATGAACAGAACCTTTACCGCCCAGCTCAAACCATAATTCTTCCGCCATATGCGGCACAATCGGCGCCATAAGTTTTATCAGCGTTAATATTGCTTTGCTTATGACGGCATTATCTTCCTTAGAATAGTCTTTTTTATTATTGACATATTCATACAGATAATTTACAAACTCCCTGCATTTGCTGATTACGGTATTGAACTGGAATTCGGCATTAATATCCTGAGTGATTTTTTTGACGGTTTTGTGAATTTCGCGAAGCAAATCACTGTTTTCTCTTGAAAGTTTTGAAATGTCAGGCTCGGAGAAATCAGAGCTGATGTTGTTTTCAAGACTTTTTATCAATCTCCAAACCCTGTTGAGGAATTTATTGCATCCTTCAACGCCTTCATCCGACCAATCAAGGTCTCTTTCGGGAGGAGAATCACTGAGAATAAACAATCTGGCTGTATCTGCCCCGTAGTTTTTGAATATATCATCGGGATCAACCGTATTGCCTTTGGATTTGCTCATTTTTGAGCCGTCTTTCAATACCATACCCTGCGTTAAAAGTCTTTCAAACGGCTCGTCGAAATTTACCAGCTTTCTGTCACGGAGTACTTTAACAAAAAATCTCGAATACAAAAGATGCAGAATGGCATGCTCAATCCCGCCCACATACTGGTCAACGTTCATCCATTTATTGACAAGTCCGCTGTCAAAGACTTTTTTGTCGTTTTTGGAGTCTATATATCGCATATAGTACCAGCTGCTGCAAATAAAAGTGTCCATTGTATCCGTTTCTCTTTTTGCAGGGGAGCCGCACTTCGGACATTTAGTATTGACAAAGGTTTCTGACGTAGCAACCGGCGAAATGCCTTTGACTTTGAAGTTTACGTCAGTCGGCAGAATTACCGGAAGTTCATCATCGGGAACCGGAACAGTTCCGCATTTTTCACAGTAAACGATAGGAATAGGCGCACCCCAGTACCTTTGACGCGAAATCAGCCAGTCGCGCAGTCTGTAATTAACTTTAGAACAACCCGCATCGTTCTTTTCAGCCCACTGCGTGATTTTAATTTTTCCTTCTTCGTTGTCGAGTCCCGAGAATTCGCCTGAATTAACCATAATTCCCGCATCCGTAAATGCTTCTTCAAGAGGCTTTTCATCAGTTTTCTGCTTGTCTTTTATAACTTCCAAAATAGGCATGTTATATTTTTTCGCAAATTCAAAGTCCCTTGTGTCATGAGCAGGAACACCCATAACTGCCCCTGTTCCGTAGTCCGCAAGGGCATAATCCGCAGTCCAGATTTCAACTTTTTTGCCGTTAAACGGGTTGATAACGTGAGTTCCGAGCGGAACCCCCGTTTTAATTCTTTCCGTCGAAGTCCTCTCGATTTCGCTTAATTTTTTGGCATTATCTATATATTCATGCGCCTTTTGAGAGCATTCTTTTGTTATAAGTTTGTCTATATCAGGGTATTCAGGAGCAACGACCAGATAAGAAACCCCGAATACCGTATCAGGTCTGGTTGTGAATACAGGTATTTCAAAGCCCTCGATTTCAGCGCATTTGAATTTCAAAATCGAACCGTACGACTTGCCTATCCAGTTCCTCTGCATTGTTCTGACTTTTTCGGGCCAGTATTGGAGTTTATCCAAGTCCTGCAAAAGTTCTTCGGCATAATCTGTTATCTTCAAAAACCACTGCGAAAGCTTTTTCTTTTCGACCTGCGAACTGCATCTCCAGCATAAGCCTTCTTCCACCTGCTCATTAGCCAAGACTGTCGCGCAGTCGGGACACCAGTTGACCGGAGCTTCTTTTTTATAAGCAAGACCTGCTTTGTAAAATTCAAGAAACAGCCATTGCGTCCATTTATAATAATCCGGTTTGCAGGTTGTAACCTCCCTGTCCCAGTCGTAGCTGAGCCCGAGGGTTTTAAGCTGGTCGCGCATATAGTCAATATTTGACAATGTCCAGACAGCAGGGTCTGTGCCGGATTTAATAGCGGCGTTTTCAGCCGGCATGCCGAAAGAATCCCACCCCATAGGGTGCAGGACTTCAAAGCCGCTCATTTTCTTAAAACGCGCGATTACGTCCGTTATCGTATAATTCCTGACATGTCCCATATGCAGTCTGCCTGAGGGATACGGAAACATTGACAGGGCATAAAATTTTGTTTTTTTGCTGTTTGTGTCGGTTTTATAGATTTTATTTTCTTCCCAGATTTTCTGATATTTTTTTTCAATCTGCTGAGGATTATATTGGTCTTTTAACACAGATTTGCCTCTTTTTATTCATTAATTATATATCGTATGTAAAAATCATCATTTTTGCAACCTATTTGCAGCCCTTTTGCACCCTTTTTGAAATGCAGTTATTTAGTGTTGGCAAGTATTTTGGCGTTTCGCCGATGAAGGTGTTTTGATATCATTATTATAGCAGGGTTTATTGTGTCCATGTGTCCACAATTTGTAGCCATGTGGCCACAGTTTTTGGTTTTTGGGTGTTCGGCCGGATGCATTAATGCTATAATTGTAGTATCAGTTGTGATAAACAACGATATTATATAAATAAGGTTACTAAATCATATCAGGCATTTGAACGCCGAAGAAATTCCACGGTTTACACTTTAAACAGTCAGTTTGACGATTTTAATAGAGATATAGTAAAAAAAACAATAAAATATACTCTTTACAGCTTATATAATGTCTTATTTAAAGCTATTATTGCTGTTGGGTCGAGATTCTGCCCTGCTGGCTTAATTGGGTAGAATATAATGTTAAATGTTGAAAACTAAAATCAGTATATAAATAATAATTCCTAGAATATAAACAGGAGGGGCAATTATTCCTGATATAATGCTAAAGAAAAAATTTATAAATCTCTCATTTAGTGAAGCTGTTCCACACTGAATTTTTCTTTCTATTCTAGATAGAGAAATAGAAACCTTACCTTGATAGCCAATGCTTGAAAAGCTCCAAAATAAAGCAAGCAATATGTTTGATATAAGCCAGCTTAAAAAAAGTTTCATTTTATTGTCCTGTAATTTTTTTATTATTTATAAATAAATATATCATAAATAATGAAGTGGTTATAAGAAAGTAGGTTGGGTAAAATTATAAATTTTACCCAACAAAAATTATTCATAATCCAAATTGCTAATGTTTTTAATATCGTCTGTACAACCCCAATTAATGTCGTATTCCTCATTTTTAACAAATTTGTGAAAAGAAGAATATTCCCAATCTTTAACGTTATGAGTAAGTCCATGTTTAACGGGATTGTAATGAATATAATCAAGATGATTATACAAATCATTTTCATTCCGAATCGTATGTTCCCAATAACGTCTTTGCCAGATACCCTTTTCATTCTTAGATCTGAGGCTTGTTGACAACTCATAATTATTTATTGCTGTAGTATCAATATTTCTGGAAAAGTAATATTTAATAAGTCTGATTATCGTTGGATAATCGTGAATGCTTTCAGGCTTTAATATTACATGAAAATGGTCATCCAGAATAACACTGGCAAAAATCTCAAATGTTCTGAATCTTTTTGCATTATTAAACGCTTTTCTTAATAAACCGATATTTTTTATTAATATCTTACGCCGTTTGCTTGTAACAACGGTAATAAAAATATAGCTGTTTTCCAAAAATGCTCTTCTGTATCTCATTTGTTAATTGTATTATGATTGTTGGGTAAAATACAATTTTACCCAACCTACTCTCTCACGTTCGCGGAGTTTACACTGAGCAAAGCGAATGTGTTCTCTGAAGGATGACATGGCAGGGCTTTATGCAATTATTTAATGCTGGGCAGATCCTGAACATGGACGAAAAAAGGCGTTTAGCATTGTCTTATGCTTCAGGAAGACATGAAAATGAAGAAGGAGGGAATACGACCTTGCGATTCCCTGTCGAGCACGGAATGACGGATAAACGCTTTGTAAAAACAGATTCTCACGCTCCCGTCGGTCGCTGAGAATGACACGATAGGGTGCAAAATAGGTTGCAAATTATCTTTTTGGCAGGGTGCAAGTTGCCTTTTTGCGGGTGCGGCGCAACCAGAATTTGAGCAGATTTTGGTCAGAAAGGGCTGCAAACAGGTTGCAAAATTGGAAAAAACGTCAAAAAAGTATGCAAAAAACGCTATGTTTCTCGAGGTTTAACGTATGTTTAGCGCATGTTTTCAAACTGAGAGTTATAAGTTCCCATATATATCGAAAGATTTGCGATGAATTTAATCCATAAATTACAAGAAATTGAATTGTAAATTTTTTATACATTCCACTCAATTATGATAAGAAATTTTAAGCAAATAATATGTCAATTCTTGAAGGTCAAAACCATGTGATAATCAGTTTTTTCATGAATTAAGCCTGAGCTTGAATTGAGATTTTTTAGTCAACGAATCGATTACTATACAAATATTTGTCATATTTCATGACATAAACTATAATGATTTTAAATTTTCTAAGTAGGCACTGATTAGGTAAGGGGAGGAAATTAAGTCGAAATTCCCGATTTCAGGTAACTTCAATGAACAAAATTACCGAAAATATTATCAGGGTAACAGGGGAAATAGACACTTCCAAAGTAAAGATTGTAGCTGTCACGAAGTTTGTTGATGTTCAGGAAATCATAACCGCATATGAAGCAGGTATAAGGGATTTTGGCGAAAATAAACTTCAGGAGATTGAAAGAAAAAGGGTGAATTTGCCTGAGGATATCGAAAAAAGCATTGAATGGCACTTTATCGGACACCTCCAGACAAATAAATCCAAAAAAGCAGCGGGAAATTTTGACTTAATACACTCGGTTGACTCTTTTAAACTGGCTCAATGCCTTTCACAAGACGCGAAAACAATAAATACAATCCAGAAAATATTAATTCAGGTCAATATATCAAAAGAAGAAACAAAATACGGTTACGGCAAACAGCAACTTAAGGAGGAAATAGCAAAAATAAAGGATCTCGGCTCCATAAACGTAAAAGGATTGATGACAATAGCGCCGTACACTAACGATGAAAACCTTTTAAAATCAGTATTCGGGGAGTTGAGGGAATTTAAAGAGGAACTTGAAAAGGATTTCAAAATATATCTTCCCGAATTGTCAATGGGAATGAGCAACGACTATAAAACGGCGGTTCAGGAAGGCGCAACAATAATCAGGTTGGGAAGCGCAATATTCAGGTAAAAAGCAACTAAACAATGTTTGATAATAATTTAGTAAAAGATAATAACGGAGGGCAGAAAGTGGCTGGAATAGTTAACAAAATCAAAAATTTTATCGGCGTGAGCGATGAGAACGAAGACGTATACGATGAGCTTTATGAAGCCGACGGCGATTATGAAGAAGCACCAATGTCAAATCCGCTAAGCGGTTTTCGCAGGAGGTCCAACTTGAAAGTGCTTTCTCACCCGAATTCTAACGGCTATGAAGTTATGGTTATGGAACCGCGCTCTTTTGAAGAATCTTTGGAAATAGTTAACAGCTTAAGACAAAGAAAATCTGTCATTCTTAACCTCCACTTGCTTGATACGGAACAGTCACAGAGAATAGTGGATTTCCTCTCAGGAGCAACCCACGCTGTTGACGGTCACCAGCAAAGAGTAGGAGACGGGGTTTTTATTTTCACTCCGTGCAATGTTGCAATTTCTTCAGAAACAAAAGAATCAAGAGTTCTGAAAGACGCATTTTGGAATCAAGCACGTTAAATCATTGTTGACAGCGGATGAGGGTTAAAGCGGCGAATAGAGCCGCTTTTCTTTTTGTTCTTTTTTGTAATATTGATGACATGATCTAGTGTCGAGGCAAAATCGACGGCTCCTCGCCGCCGTTATTGCCTCTCACATGAATGAGTTATCAAAAGAAAACTCATCGTTTCCTTTTGTAGAACTCCCGCTTCGCAAACCTTTCCAATGTCGGGTTTGAAAAATTCGATTTTTCCAAAAAATCAGAATTTTTCTGTACCCTCTAACTATTTTTTATATATTTATTGATAGACATTTATGTTTCCTGTATCTTATACGAATGAGCTTAAAAAAAAGTAAAACTGACCGTTTCACTTTTTTAACGCTCCCGCTAACGCCATACCACTTTGCAATTTGTTACTGTTATACCCTATAAATGCAATGTGGTATTAATTAAATCACTGTTGGGGTTTGCCAATTCATCTTTTAGGTTTTAGAGTGTTACATTTGCTTTTTAAATAGTTTATTTTTGCCGGAAGTTAATCAGATTATCCAAAATGATTGAAGATAAAGAAAAAAAACTTTTATTTATAGCTGAAAAATTTGGCGTAGGTCACGAAAGACCTGCCGAAGAAAAAATAATTCTGATTAACACCCTTGAAGATTACCCTAAAGATGAAGCAGTAGAACTTCTGAACTACTTCTTGTCAATAGAATCACATCCTGACGTGCTTCTGCATATTGTTAAGCTAATCGGAAACCACAATCAAAGAAATTCGGCTTTTAATCTTACAGAACTGCTTCTGTTTAAGGATTCTGAGCGAAAAAATCTCGCTTCCAAAGAGCAGTATCTCAAAGTTCGGTGTATGATAGCTACAATACTCGGCAATCTAAAGGATTACAGCGCCGTTGTTCCTTTGCTCTATGTCCTTAACAATAAAGACGAAAATTATAAACTCCGCCTCAGCGCCGCGGAAGCATTGGGACGTATAGGCGATAAGTATGCCGTAGCCCCGCTCATAGAAATTGTAACCAACGAAGAAGAAAAATCGGTTTATTTGAGAGAATCTGCCGCAAAAGCATTGGGCATGCTAGGTGACATCAGAGCGGTTGACCCGATGGTAGCCGTCCTTGAAGCTAAAAAAGGCATTGTTGACAGATTTACTTTTCTAAAAGAACGCATCATCGAAGCCTTAAGCAGGTTGGGATTTAAAAGCGACAAAGCTATAAGGGTTTTGACTGAATCGCTTAACGATGAATCTCCCTATATAAGATTGAGCGCGGTTGACGCACTCTCGGAACTGGAAGACAGGAGAGTTACGGAGCTGATAGAACCTATGATCTTTGACGACGACGAGGATGTCGCCCGCGGTGCCGTTAATGCGCTTTATTCGGTTGAAGGCACGGATTATATTGTGCAGTTTTTAAAAAGAGACAACCTGCCAAGCTGGTGCAGAGAAGAAATAGAAGAAATTCTCGAAAACGAAGAAATTGATGAAGATGAAGAAGACAACTAATAATGACGCTAAAGCCGTCGTCCTTTTGTCGGGCGGGCTGGATTCTACCGTCAGTCTTGCCTGCGCTCTCGAAAAATCGCAAGCCGTTCTTGCTCTCACTTTTGACTACGGTCAAAGAGCAAAAGAACAGGAAATCAAAGCATCTGCCAAAATTGCGGATTATTATAAAATTCCGCATAAAATTATAGTCCTCGACTGGCTGAAAGAAATTACAAAAACTTCACTCGTTGACACTGAAAATAATCTGCCGCTGCTTCAGGCTAATCAGCTTGATAATAAAACCGCAACCGAGGATTCCGCTCGAAAAGTTTGGGTGCCGAATCGAAACGGGCTTTTTATTAATATTGCAGGCTGTTTTGCTGAAAGTTTGGGCTGTAGTTACATTATCTTCGGAGCTAACAAGGAAGAAGGCAAAACTTTCCCCGATAATTCAGCGAAATTCGTAACAAAAATCAACAAATCATTAAAATATTCCACACTTTCACAGCCTAAAGTGTTTGCCCCGTTGATTGGAATGACTAAAAAACAGATTGTAAAAACGGCAGTACAAAAAAATGTCCCGCTGAATTTAATCCGAAGCTGCTACACTAATGAAGAAAAACACTGCGGCAAATGCGAATCTTGCCTGAGGCTGAAACGGGCTCTTGAAGAAAACAAAATTGACGGATTTTTGACTGATATTGTTATGCAGTAAAAAAATAATGCTGATAATAACGAATTCAATTGAAGTTTTGCACTTAATAATATAAAATCTTGTTATGGAATTCGAGGAGATAAAATGACTTTGGACCAACTAATCGGGGTAATAGTTATTTCTTCTGTTATATTCTACGGCATTTACAGAATGTATAAAATAAACAGCAAAATTGGAATTTAAAATAACTAACAAACAAAGAATTTAAAAGTTTAACATTTAGACAAAGCTATGTTTATAATAAACAAAGTTATAATTTAGAAATAATCTTAAAAATTTTAAAGAAAGAAGT
>CAZEDP010000018.1:0-296 GCA_964511035.1 uncultured Gammaproteobacteria bacterium | reverse complement strand
CTGATTGTAACCGTAATAGAAGGAATCCTGTTAGGAATCGCTTTTTTATGGTGTTTTCTGGCGAAAATAAACCCCTTTAATCAGCTTTTTATTGATTTTTCAAATATTCTTTACGGAGCAGCAGGGGCTTTTGTACTCCTCAGCGCAAATTATTTTGCCCTGAGCGTTCTGTCAAAATATATTGATTTTTTCGGCAGGCTTAAAATCATTTACGGCGAATTGTCAGTCATAGCCGCAAATATTGATATGCCTTCAGCGCTTTATTTGGCAATAATTTCAGGCTTCACCGAAGAGTT
>CAZEDP010000017.1:0-14171 GCA_964511035.1 uncultured Gammaproteobacteria bacterium | reverse complement strand
ATTTATGAGGAACTCGAGAATGAGATTGCAAAACTATACAACCGTGAAAGCTGTCTTGTTTTTAACAGCGGCTATAATGCAAATACGGGAATAATTTCCGCTCTTTTCAAAAAAGGAGATGTTATATTCTCGGACAAGCTCAACCATGCAAGCATAATTGACGGCATTAAACTTTCGGGAGCCGAATTTTTCAGATACAAACATCTTGATTATCTTAATCTTGAGGAGCTTCTGCAAAAAAACCGCGGTAAATACAAAAGAGCCGTGATTATTTCAGAATCTGTCTTTAGCGTGGACGGTGATACAGCGGATTTGCAAAAGCTCGTTGAGCTGAAAAACAAATACGACTGTTTCTTGATGATTGACGAAGCGCATGCCGTCGGCGTGTTCGGAGATAAAGGATGCGGAATTTGTGAAACGACGAACACGATTAAAGAAATTGACATAATAGTCGGGACTTTCGGGAAAGCACTGGCTTCATTCGGAGCTTTTGCCGTCTGTGACGCTATAATAAGAAACTATCTAATCAATAAATCAAGACCTTTTATTTATACCACGGCTCTTCCTCCCGCAAATATCAGTCATACCCTTCAAATTATTAAATCTCTGCCTGACTTGACGGATAAACGAAAACATCTTGCGGAACTCTCTACTCTTCTCAGGAAAGAATTTGAGGGTTTAGGATTTAAGAATTTAGGGAACAGTCAAATTATTCCCGTTATTCTCGGAGAGAATGATATTGCTCTTGGAACAGCTCAAAAGCTTCAGGATGAAGGATTTTTCCTCTTGCCTATAAGACATCCGACTGTTCCCAAAGGCACAGCCAGAATAAGGATATCGCTGAATGCAGAACTGGAATGGAGCGACATAAAAGACATACCCGCATTAATTAAAGGAGAGTTAAATTGAAGCATGCCTGGCTTATAAAAAAATCGGGATTTTTTACACTTCGCCGCAGAAAACTTATACTTTTCTTTAACGGCTGGGCAAATGACCCTACTTCTTTTAAGCATTTAAGTTCAAATGCCTATGATGTCTTGATGTTTTATGATTACAAAAATTTGTCCTTAGATGACCTCATTTTAAAAGAATGGAAAAAATACAAAAATATAACCGTTATAGGCTGGTCTATGGGAGTTTGGGCGGCAAATCATTTCGGGGAACATCTTCAAAACGCTGCATATTGCATTGCAGTAAACGGGACTTTTCAGCCTATTAACGACAAATACGGCATACCAAAGCCCCTCTTTTATCTGACTTTGAATAATTTCATACCTGTCAGCCGTGAGAGGTTTTATAAAAACATGTTTTCAAACAAGGAAGATATGCAAAAATTTATTAAAATTCAGCCGCAAAGAGAATTTGAAGAACAAAAAGAAGAGCTCAAAGCGCTTCAGGGCTACATTGAAAGCGGAAACGGCAAACACTGTCTGAATATTAATAAGGCAATTATCGGCAAACATGATAAAATAATTCCTGCAAACAATCAGATTGCTTTCTGGAAAAAACATTTAGAGCCGATAATAGTCGATGCCGGTCATTATCCGTTTTTCATGTGGGAAAGTTGGGAAGAATTAATTGATTATGCCGGAAAATAAACAGCTCATTAAACAACGATTTGATAAAAATAACAAAACATACAACCAACATGCTTTTGTGCAGAAAAACATGGCGGACGAGCTTATAGAAAATCTGGTACAAAACTGCGGAGCGGATTTTCGGGATATTTATGAAATTGGCTGCGGAACAGGTATTTTAACAAAACAAATCGTTGAAAAATTAAGGTTCTATAACCTTTATGCCAACGATATAGTCGAAAGCTCCCGTGAGTTCGTAAAAATGCTCTCTGATAAAATAATTTTCACAGCCGGTGACGCTGAAACAATGCTTCCTGATAAGCAGTTTGATTTGATAATCTCAAATGCCGTCTTTCAGTGGTTTTCAGATTTGCCGGCGTTTTTGGCAAAAATTTGCCCGAATTTGAAACCAAACGGAATTCTTGCTTTTACAACTTTCGGGGCTGAAAACCTTCGGGAAATTTCCGCTGTTACAAACTGCGGCTTGAAATATCCGTCCTTAGTTGATATAGAAACTGCCGCAGAACCATATTTTGACTGCCTGTCGACACATTCGGAAAACCATGAAGCTATTTTTGACAGTCCCGTTGATATTTTAAAACACATCAAATACACCGGAACTAACGGAATAAATCAAAAGCACTGGGTTAAAAGGGATTTAGCGGAATTTGATACGAAATACCGTGTGATGTTCAGCACAGACTGCGGTGTAAAGCTGACTTATAACCCGATGCGGGTTATTCTGAAATCCGGAAAGTCTTATATGTTATAATCAATTCATAAAACGAAAATGTGGTACCGACTAATCAGTACCACCTATTACTTAAATTATGACATATTTATAAAAAACTTCAACCAAGTTATCCTGAAACAATTGCCTTGACTGCATCATACGCGATGTCGGTTAAAATCTTAATTTCGTCCTCTGTAATAACATACGGAGGCATAAAATATATTACGTTTCCAAGGGGTCTTATGATTGCACCTCTTTTTAAGGCTTCCTTATAGATTTTCAGTCCTATCCTCTCTTGTGAGGGGTAAGGTTCTTTTGTATCTTTGTCTTTAACTATTTCCACCGCGCCAATCATTCCCAAATGCCTTATATCACCAACGCACTCCAGTCCTCTGAACTTTTCAAGTTCTCTTTTTAACCTGTCAATCTTTGGCTGAAGAAATTCTATTATTTTTTCTTCTTTTAAAATTTTCAGGTTCTCAACGGCAACACTTGCGGCTAAGGGGTTGCCCGTAAAGCTGTGACCGTGATAGAAGGTCTTTAATTTGTCGTAATCATCGTAAAAAGCCTGATAAATTTCTTCCCTGACGATTGTTGCCGACAGGGGCAAATACCCTGCGGTCAGCCCTTTAGCCAAACACACAATATCAGGAACAATGTCTGCATGCTCAAAAGCAAACATCTTACCCGTTCTGCCAAAGCCCATTGCAACTTCATCGTCTATCAAAAGCACATTGTACTTATCGCAAAGCATTCTAAGCCGTTTGAGATATTCAGCGGGATAAATTATCATTCCGCCTGCCGCCTGAACAAGGGGTTCGACAATCACACCCGCAATTTCATCGGAATGTTTATTTAGAAGTTCCTCAACCGAATTTAAACACTCTATATCGCAGGAATTTTTATCTTTTCCGCACAGACATCTGTAACAGTAAGGCGAATCTGCCTGCAGAACTTCGAACAAAAGCGGTTTGTAAATTTTGTGAAACAGGTCAACCCCTCCGACCGAGACGCAACCTATTGTATCGCCGTGATAGGAGTTTTTCAGGGCAATAAATTTGCTCTTTTGCGGCTTTTCTTTTTGCGCCCAGTACTGGTAAGCCATTTTCAGTGCAACTTCAACGGCAGTCGAGCCGTTATCCGAATAAAACACCTTTGTAAGTTCTTTTGGCGTTATATTAATCAGACCTTCCGCAAGCTCTATTGCAGGTATATGACTAAACCCCGCCAGCAGGACATGTTCGATTTTGTCCAACTGAGTTTTTATCGCATTATTGAGCCTTTCGTTTGAATGACCGAGAGTGTTTACCCACCAGGAAGATATACCGTCAATGTATTTGTTGCCTTTTAAATCCCAGACATAAATCCCTTTGCCGCGCTCAATAATAATCGGCTCATCATTTTCATAGTCTTTCATCTGCGTAAAAGGGTGCCAAATATATTTCAGGTCTTTTTTTATCAGCTCTTCGTAGTTCATCTCAATAATTCCGTAATGTTTATGTTGTCTAAAACGCTTTGGATTAATATTTCGGGATTGAAATCATCATTGTTAATGCCTTCAATATGAGGCAAAATTCCGAGTATCTTAACTCCTGAAACCTCTTCAATGAGTGCGGGAGCTGTTTTTACAGCAAGATTATCCGTATTCAAGGGATAATTTGAAATTATTACGCCTAAAACCTCAACACCCGAACTTTTTGCGGCTTCAATCGTTAACAGAGTATGGTTGATAGTTCCTAAATCCGGTCTTGCAACCATTATTAAAGGTAATTCAAGGAGTTTGACAATATCGCGCACAAGGAAATTCTTATATACAGGAGTTAAAAGCCCGCCTGCTCCTTCGGTCAGTACAAAATCGCAGTCTTTTTGAATTTGGCGGTAATCTTCAAGGATTTTATCCCTTTTGATTTCAGTATTTTCCATAACCGCCGCAGTGTATGGCGCGGCAGATTCGGACAAAAGGTATGAAACTTTTGTTTGAATTTCGGAATTTATTTTTTTGACAAAACCCAAATCAGGAGCGGTTTTTTTCTCGTTTTTTATGACGGCCCCGCTCTGAATCGGCTTATATACGCCTGTTTTGATTCCTTTTTTTTGCGCTGCTGCGGCAATTCCTGCAGTTATTATGGTCTTGCCAACATCTGTGTCTGTGCCTGTTATAAATATGTTCATAAAACACTATCCGGCATAATTATTATCAGTTTCAATAAATTCTCTTAACGTAAATTTCTTTGCCGTCGTACTTCAATTTGCAAAATCCTATCGGCGTTCTTTCAACTTTGACGGGGATGGGAGGATATACGTTTACCCTCTTATATGAAGATGTATTTTGAATAAGGAAAAAACCGTTTTCAAAAATATAATCCTGCCAAAGACTTCCGTTCGCCAAATGGTAAAAGTTATCCGCACTTGGTGTAGTCCACATCATATCCAGCTCTGAGGAAATATTCGGCGAACAGATAGAACTTAAAAGGATTTGTACTTTTTGCTTTTCATATCGGTCTAACATTGAATCGGTGCAATTTTTGCATTCCTGCGAAAAAGAGCTTTCAGTAATAAAAAACAGCAGGATTATTGCTGCTAAAACCGATTTTGTAAATATATTCATTGTTTTTTCAATCATTTATCAAACTTTTGCTTTAATTTTTTATATTATTTACCGTAAGTTAAAAAAATACAACTTAATCAACTATCGAATAATTGGACAGAGCATTGTTTATTGTTGCGGCAGCCTTCTCTCTTAAAGATTTCGGATATAAAATTTCGCAATAATCACCGTATTTGAGCAAACGCTTCAAAAGAAGATTTTTGTCTTCGGCATATGAAACAACCGTAAGAGTTTTTTCATTTTCATCCCTGTTTTGAATATTTTCATCTTCGTATAACCTGTATCCTCTTGCCAGTCTTGATTTCAGCTTAAAGATTACAGGGGAGAGAGCCATTGCATTTTGGGTTTTGACGGGAAGCTCTTCAATTTCTTCAACATCATCAAGTGAAATCGTCTGCATTTCTCCTGAAATATGATTATATCCTGCAAGCCCCGTCATATGGGAGCTGTATTTTATTTCCTTTGGTTCCAGAGATGCCCAAGTGCTGTCTTCACCGCAGCGGGTCTTGTATTTCAAAAGTATCCGTTTTTCTTCCTTTAAACATTGTTCAAATCTTTCGATAATTTCAGATTGCTTTGAACGGGTAGAAACAAGGGGCAAGTCGGATTTTATGTTTTGTGAGCCCAGTTTGAGCCAAAGAAGGCGTGTTTCATCCCGCATAAATCTGGAAATTTTTGTTAATGCGTTTTTAAAATCCTCTTTAAGCCGCTCTCCCTCAAGTTCTTCAACCATAGAAGCAATTTGGGCAAGAGTCTTAATGTCTGCTTCGGTAAAATCTATATAAACAGGGGATTTTAACAGCCCGTATGTATAACCGTTTTCTTTGACGGGGCGGGAAATTTCAAAACCGCAATGTCTGAGTGTTGATATGTATTTTAAAATCAGCTCTTCCGAAAACTCTTTCTCAATATGCTTATCTTCGGAGAAAATTTCCAAAATTTCTTTTGCGTTTAAATTCCTTTCATTCAGCAGCAAAAGTAGGTATAAAACCCTGTATGCGGTTGAGATTATTTTGATTTTTTCAGTCATAAATACTTATCCTTGAAACAATTATATCAAAGTGGATATGAAGATGCGGAAAAATTCGATTTTTCCAAAAAATCAGAATTTTTCCGTACCCTCTATTGAGAACCACACTCCATTTATTTTTAGATTGACGTGTTTATTTGCATTTTGGGTTTAAGATTACATGGTTCGAAATTTTTTGTATAAAATAATAATTAACAATAAGGTTTTAGGGGAAATATAAAATGACGGCAGAAGGACAATTAGGGCTTTTCAAAAACCATTTGGAAGATGTTCCCGCAAAAAAAATTGAAAAAAAACCGCCCGAAAAAGAAATAATTAACCCGGAAACAAGATTTAAAAGCCTCGAAGAAATCAGAGAAGAATGCAAAAACTGCACAAAATGCGAACTGTCAAAAAACAGGACAAACAGCGTTTTTTCCGACGGCAACCCTGAAGCTAAAATTATGCTGATAGGCGAAGCCCCCGGCAGACAAGAAGACGAAACCGGTATCCCCTTTGTGGGCAGAGCCGGACAGCTTCTCGATAAAATTCTTTTATCAGTTGACATTACCAGAGCAAAAGATATTTACATTTGTAACACTGTCAAATGCAGACCGCCCGACAACAGAGTCCCGACACCGCAGGAAAAAGCCTGCTGCAGAGAATATCTTGACGCACAAATTGCATTAATTAAGCCCAAAATAATCTTGCTTGCAGGAGCAACCGCTGTTAATTCCATGCTCTCCACAAAAGATTCAATCAGTAAAATCCGAGGCAAATGGTTTGACGGTCCTTTCGGCAGTCAAATCATGCCAATTTTCCACCCTTCATATCTTCTGCGAAACGACCGAAAAACTCCCGGCAGTCCTAAGTGGCTGATGTGGCAGGATGTTCAGGAAATAAGAAACAAATACGACAATTTGTAAATTTTCTAAACTACCTATAAAGATGCGGGGAAATCAGAATTTTTCTGCACCCTCTGTGTTAAATTTTTTCAAAAATTTATTTTATTCTGATACAATAATACTAAGCAGTTTATAAGCTGAAAAATATTTTTATATTTGAGGAGAAAAGCCTCATGCTCCAAAATGAAGCAAAAGGACACTCAGAAGGGGATATCGAATTGGTTGCAGGTAACTTTAAAAATGATATTGGTATGGTCGGCATTATTGGAAATCCGGATAAAGTAAATCCGTCTAATGACAACAGAGCGGAAATCCTTGACCGAATTGAAGCAAAAATTGACGTTATCGCTCAGTCCGATGTTTCAGAATTTGTGGAGCTCTTCCTCACGCAGCTTAGAAAAAATGTAGAAGACATCAGGGATTACCTCAATTCTTCAGCTTCAAACGTTTTCGATGAAATGGAAACCGTAAAAGAAGAAGTAGGGAAAATAAAAGAATATCTTGCTAAGAGCGAAGGACTCGGAGCAGGGTACTACAACGAAGAGCCTCTTGACACTGAAGAGCTTAATAACCTCGCCAGAAAACTCGGTGCGTTGGACTCTTTCGAAGGTAATGTTGAATGCGTCCTAAATGAAGTCCGCTTTTTAAGTGACAGGTTCTCCGAAAATCTCGAAGGACTCGCTAAAAACCTTTCGGAAAGCATTTCCTTTAAAGACGTTATCGACCCCATCCTTGAGCAGATCGGCAAAATCAAGGAAGAATTAAAAGAATTTACGGAATTCAGCGAATCCGGCAAAGACCTTTTCGATAAAATCTCCGGACAGATTGTAATCCTTAGAGATGTGTCCAAAAAAGCAGATGCGTCGAACGACGGAATTTTTGAGCTGAAAAATATTGTTGCCGACATAAATCAAACCCTTAGCAAAGCCGAGTTCTTTCAGGACGATTTAAACGGCTTCAATAATTACGTTGAAGGCATAACTGACAACTTCAGAGATTTAAATATTCAGTTTCAGGACCTCATTTTAAAGTTTAAAGAACTTAGATCTGATGTTTCCGATATTAATTTAAATACAAACAAAGTCAGCGTCAGGTTTGAAGATGATTCCAAGCTCATACGCGACAGCCTTGCAGATTTTGAGGATAAATTCAAGGAATTTTTGGAAATAAATGCTCAAAATCAAACTGCCAATATCGATAAATTTAATCATCTCAGTTTAGACCTTAATAACTCAGCAAAGACTGCTTTCAGAAAAATTGACAACCTCGCAAGAAGCCTTGATAAGATTGATACAGACAATTCCGGCATCTCAAAATCAATCGATGCGGTTAAAAAAACAATAATTGAGCTTGCCCGGTGGATTGATGACGCTAAAGCCGTTCTTGAAGAAGATCATGCAAAAATAACCGAAATAGCCGAAAAAACAGGTAATCAGGAAATTTTATCGGAGCTTGAGCGAATAGAGCAAGCAACAGCTACTTTAATCAGCCGCTCTGAAGAGCTCAAAAACCTTAAGAACAAACAGGACGAAATACTTAATTTTCTTCAGAAAAATTCTATTAACGTTTCCAACAGTTTCAATTCGGTTAACGAAAAACTTGAAGAAAGCGTTAAACAAATATTAGATTCTAAAGTTCTTCAGAATCATGAAAAGAAAATAGAAAATTTTCTTGTTACTCTTAAGTCAAAAATAGAAGAAGATACAAGCGAAATATTAAATTCCAATGCGTTTAGAAATCAGGAAATAAAAATCGACGCCATTCTCGATGCCATCAGGAATTTTTATCAGCAGGAAGAGGGCATATATTCAATATTGAAGGGCTACAACTCTCAATTCGGGATACAGTTCGACAACATTGGACAGAGTTTGAGAAATATTACGGACAGAGTTCAGACGATATCAGAGTTAAAAAATAATGGCAATATTGAAGAAATTATTTCAGACGAGATACAAAATCAGGGAAAACAAATCAGTTCAGTTACCGACGAAATTAAATATCTCAATAAAAAAGTTACCCGCTTTGAAAAAGACATAAACGAAACCCTCACTGAGCTAAGCCAAAATTTAGCTTATGTTGCCGAAAACAGCAATGGGAGCAGTAATGAAAAAGTTGATGGAACTGATTTGACTGAAATTAAAAGAGATTTCGAACTGGAATTGTACAAAATCAACAGAAAAATTGATAACTTCGAAATTTACCTGTCCAGAATAGATGAAAAATTAGACAAAATTAAAGACAACCATACTTCTAAAACGTCGGAAGACTCTGACAAAGATTTATTGGAATATATTGCAGGACAGGCATCCGCCGCAAATAAAAACACAAAAGCAAATGATTTGATTATCAACAAAATTGACCTGCTGGAAAAAAGACTTAATTCATACGGACTGCAAATCAAGAAAATTACCGATCTGATTGAAGGCGAAGATTAAAAAATATCAAAAAAGAGCGGACTTTATAAGTCCGCTCTTTTAAGTTTATAAAATATATCTCCTGCTATGGGCAGGACGAATACATTGATTTTTCTATTTCTTGAATAATCTTTCTGACTTTTTCTTTTAATGATGACAGGTCTTCATTGTTCTCAATCACATAATCCCAATTTTTTACGCTGTCGAGTTCTGTTTCGGTCAAGTCAGTTTCATTTGTCAGAAGACCTCTCTTGGCTCTCTGTTCTCTGTCGGAATTCACTCTGATGGTAATGGCTCCGTATTTTTTGAAAGTTTCAAGCTCATATTTAAGTCTTACGTCAGAAACCATTATGTTTCCCTCTTCGGCAACAACTTTTTTAATCCAGTAATTTGCATCTTCTGCTCTGCGTTTGTTACCCAAAGCAATTAAATCAGCTCTGTAAAGAGGTTTGTTTCTTTCGATTTCGCTTATTCTCAAACTCTTGGCTTTTCCGAATTCCGCTTTTATAGCATCTGCAAGTGCAACTTGTTTGAAGTCAGGCAAAAATTTTGTTATAAGCGCTGCAACGGAATCCTTTCCCGAAAATTGCTTTCCCGAAATGACTATGATTTTTCTTTCTTTCATGGCTGCCACCTTTTATATAAATTATTCTCTAAATTGCACGCGTTTAAAATTTTGCCGACAACAAAGCTGATTGAATCTTCCAGAGTATCAATTTTACTATAAAAACCAACCATTGGCGGAACGATTTTAACTCCCGTTTTTGCCAGCTTTAACATATTTTCCAGATGTATGGCACTTAAAGGAGTTTCTCGCGGTACGATAATCAAAGGTTTATTTTCTTTAATAATAACATCAGCGCATCTCTGGAGTAAATTTTGTGACAGACCCGCAGCTACCGCTGCGACTGTCGCCATGCTTGACGGACATATCAACATCATCTCAGAATCATAACTTCCGCTCGAAGGTCCTGCCCATAATTCGTTATTGAAGTATATTTCAAGGCGAATTTCATTTTCATTAAGTTTTAAAAATTTAGCTAAATTTTTCTTAACAATCTCTTTGTTATGAGGAATATCAATATCAAGTTCCTGTTTTGCTATAAATAAAGCATTTTCCGAAATTATCAAATCGACTCTGTAATTATTGGCTAACAACCATTCAAGAGTTTTCACGCCGTATATAATTCCGCTGGCACCTGATATGCCTAATATTATCGCCTTATCTTTATCCATTCCCTTTGAAACGCATTAAGGTTACATAAATATAATTATATCGGCTGATTTTTAAATTTAAAGCCGTTAATTTAACAAAATTCAGGCTTAAATTTTTATTTTCGGTCAATTTTCATTGATTGTAACGTCGGAATTATCCCCTATCAAAAATTTATGAGTATTCGGGATACATTTCGCGCTCTCAATATTAACTTCGGAACCGATAAGGCTTTCGGTTATTCTGCCCTTTACTCCCGATATTCTTGATTTTGTCATTACAACGCTGTTTTCTATTTCGCTGTTCTCTATTCGGACATTATCGGAAATACTGGTAAAAGGACCGATATATGAATTTTTTATAATACAGTTTTTGCCTATGATAACAGGTCCTCTGACTGTTGAATTTATAATTTCGGATGTTTCGTCAGCCTCGACTCTGCCTTCTATTTTCGAATCAGAGCAGGTTTTAGCTTTATTGTCGAAAGTTGTGAATTCGTCAAGAACTATCCTGTTTGCTGAAAGCAAATCGTCTTTTTTTCCTGTATCAAGCCACCAGTTGGTAAGAAGTTTGTGCTGAACGAGGCAGTTTTTGTCAATTAAATATTGAATAGCCTCGGTTATTTCAAGCTCTCCCCTTTTACTCGGTGAAATATCCCTTACCGCTTTGTGAATAGTTTTGTTAAACATATAAACCCCGACCAGAGCCAAAGAGCTTTTGGGGGTTTCGGGTTTTTCCTCAAGGCATACAACTTTATCGTTCTCTATTTGTGCGACGCCGAACATTTTGGGGTTTGCGACTTCTTTCAGCAGTATTAGAGAATCACACTGATTATTGTTAAACTGATTAACTAATTCACTGATGTTTTCGCTTATCAGATTATCTCCGAGGTACATAACAAAAGGTTCATCCTGCAAAAACTCTCTGGAAATAAGCACTGTATGAGCCAGTCCCATCGGCTGTCCCTGCATAATATATGTTATGTCGGCTTCTTTACCGGCAGACCAAGCCCTGACAGAGTCCTGAACAAATTTGCCCGTCTCTGGACTTATTATGATACCTATTTCGCGAATGCCCGAACTGTAAATATTGTCGAGACAATAATGAAGAATAGGCTTATTTGCAACAGGTACAAGCTGCTTGGCTATTGTGTTTGTAATAGGTCTGAGCCTTGTGCCTTTTCCGCCTGACAGAACTAATGCTTTCATATTTTATTCCTTAATATTTAAAAAGCGTTTCTATAAGATTAGCAAAAAATTATCTCGGGATAAAATTTTCATTGTTTAACTCTAAAATAACCTTTGATTAATAGCTGTGAAATCGGAACTTTAGAACAATTTATAGTCCCTTTAGTCTCTGCCGAACGACTTCATAGAGCAAAACTGCCGCGCTGTTTGATACGTTGAGTGAATTAACATTCTCATTCATAGGGATTTTAACCAGAAAATCGCAGTTTTTCTTAACCAGCGGACTCATTCCCGCTCCTTCGTTGCCGAGTACAAAAGCTGTGTTCATGTTGTAATCGTGCTCGAAATAATACTTTTCTGCGGCAATATCTGCTCCGGCAATCCAGAAGTTATTCTCTTTGAGTTTTTCCATTGCGCTGTTGAGATTGGAAGTCTGAACGAGCTGAACAAGTTCGACAGTTCCCGCGCTTGCTTTTTCTACCGTGGCGGTAATGCCGGAAGAACGTCTTTTAGGGAAAATAATTCCGTTAACTCCGGCAGCAGCAGCTGATCTAATAATTGAGCCGAAATTGTAAGGGTCTTCAATTCCGTCCAAAATCAAAACAAGAGCGGGGTCTTTTTTCTTTTTCAAACCTGCTAAAAATTCGTTTAACGAAAGCGTCTCTACCGGTGAAACTGCTGCCAGAACTCCCTGATGTACTGCGTCAGCCATTGAATCTATTTTGCTGCGGGGCACCCAAAGAATTGTTATACCGCTTTCCTTGGCGGTCTGAATAATGCGGTTAAGTTTATCATCCGCTTTCATTTCTTTTGCAATATAAAGGCGGCTTACCTGTCTCTTTTTTGCTTCCAATAGAGACAGAACGGGATTTTTTCCGTAAACAAATTCATTTTCGTTCATTGTTACAATTTAGCATAAAATGAATATTTACAGCTAATCATTAAAAAATAGGATTAAGTCTTTACTCTTTCGGTGCCAGTGCTTCTTTAAGTGCGGCTTCCAAAGTTTCGATTTTGGCTTCGAGCATTTTGACTTTATCAGAACTTTCTTCGGAAGTAATATCGGATTTTTCAGCCTGACGGGATTTTTTCTTAAAATCTTCGGTCAATGACATTATTGTGGGGTAGCAAACAAGAATGGTTGCCAGTGCGGCAGACATTGAAAAATAGAAAATTAATAAAGACAATGTCATTTGAACAGGCTGTTTATTCAAAAAATAAATGAAAAATACCGTTTGCCCGGAATTTAAATAGCTGTAACCTATGATTATCAGGAATAAAAGCAAACTTACCGGATAGCAAAGTTGTTTCATGTTTTTTCCTCCCTAAAGATTCTTATCAACTTTGTTATATCACTTTCATAATCAATTGCAATATTTATTTTTTCTTCATTTAGAAAAGGCGTTAGTCCTTCATTATAAAATTTTGAAATCATGCATTTCTTCGGCTCTATGAAAGACAGTTTATAAGCCTGAAGCACCTGACCGTTAAGATTTATCTTAATATTTTTGCCCCCGTACAGAGCATCGCCTGCGACAGGATGCCCGATATTAGAAAAATGGACTCTTATCTGATGTGTTCTGCCCGTTTCAAGTTTAGCTTCAACAAACGTAAATTTTTTAAATCTCTCGATCACTCTCCAGTGAGTTATCGAGGGCTTACCTCCGTCAAGGACTTTCATTTTATGGCTGTTTAAAAAATCTCTGTCGATAGGAGCGTTAATTGTACCTGTGTCTTCTTTTAAAACACCGCAAATAACCGCTGCATAAAGCCTTGTTGCTGTCCTTGTACGGATTTGTTCCGCTAAAAACTGATGAGCAAAATCGTTTTTGGCAATCATTAAAAGCCCTGAAGTATCCCTGTCGAGTCGATGCAAAATTCCCGGTCTCATTACTCCGTTAATTCCCGATAAACTTTCCTTGCAGTAATGCAAAAGCGCGTTTACAAGGGTATGCTCTCTTTCCTGAGAGGTCGGATGCGTAAGCATTCCTTTCGGCTTATTCACAACAAGCATGTTTTCATTTTCAAATCTTATGTCCAGAGGAATATTTTCGGCAAGAATTTCAAGCGGCTTTGCTTCGGGAATGAGCATTTCCACTTTATCAGAATATTTAAGTTTATAAGAGTTTTTTGAGGGTTTACCATTAACAAGTACATTAGTTCCGCCGGTAATCAATTCCTGAACTCTCGTCCTTGAAAGCTCGGGAACGATGTTTTTTAAAAAACAGTCCAGTCTTAAATTTGCATCTTCTATATCAATTTCGAAAAGGTATTTTTTTTCCATTACAGTCAGAATTTTTGATTATTTATATTGTAGCACTTCATTATTTTGATATTTATTCGGGACTCTCGGATGAATTCTTCCTCAAAACAGAAAAAAGTATTATCAAAAACACTCCGATGTTGATTGAAATATCAGCAATGTTAAAAACAGGAAAATTAACAAAATCCGGTTTTATAAAGTCTGTAACATAACCGTAAAAAATTCTGTCTGTCAAATTTCCGGTTATTCCTCCCGCAACAAT
>CAZEDP010000016.1:0-14309 GCA_964511035.1 uncultured Gammaproteobacteria bacterium | reverse complement strand
CCATAATTATATTTTTAATATTGCTTTTTAGATAATCTCTAAAACTATAAGAATTTATTATTTTTTCGGCAATTGAGCTGTTAGAATTAAAGAATATACCTCTCCAGCCATCAGGTATCCTGTCCTTCCCTGTAAGTCCCAAATTGTTATTTATAATATCATTATCGAAATTCTTGATTACCTGAAATTCCGGATTGGTGATCCTATTTTCAAAGTTATAAATAGAATTTTGCATAAATTCATTAGTTTTAGGTAAATTCATCATATTTCCGGCTAAAGAATCGCTGGCAGCTTGATATACTGATTTATTCAAAAGACTAGCGTTATATGGATTATTATCGGAAATTTTACCTGTTTTTCAATAATGAAAATCCTTTCAGCCTTTTAAAAATAAATCCGAATAAAAAAAGCACCAGATAACTTCCTGTTAATCCTCCAAAGATTAAATACCAAAAAATATTATCATTATATAAATAATTTCTCGTTTTTTCATAAAGAATAAAATTTACGAGACAAACAATGGCATCAAGCAAGATTACAGCGAATAATGTTTTGAATTTGTGCTTTTCAATAATTATTTCTATCCAGTTTATTATTTCTTCTTTTCTACTGAATTTTTTAATTATCCAAATAGTTATTGGCAGTGATAGATATTTAATTATGATAAATAACGGTATCATTAGAACTGATAAAGCCATAGAAGTGCTAATATGAGTTTCAACAGATGGATCATAATAACTTTTACTATCAATAAAATTGCCAATATATTCAGCAAAAAAGCCATCAAGATAGATAAATAAATTCAAAAAAATTGCTATATTAGTTAAAGCAAGCAAAACAGGTTCCCAGTATATAATTTTTTTATGGGAAAATTTTTTTCTTGAAATATTCTTAATATTTTCTGACATGTTGAACATTACTCAATTATTTAGCTCTATTTATTTTAACAAAAACTATGACAAAATAATTTTCGATATTTTTATGCTCTTGCCAAGTTTCCATCTGGTTATTTATTCTAGCTATAATGTCACCTCGATTTTTCATTTTACTAAAATCATATACATCAAAAATTATTGCATTTAAATTTCCGGTTTTATCAATCCAAGCTTTATAAATTGTTGCATTATGCACCGAATTTGCCAAATCCGCATCACGATTGAAGAAAACCGGTTTTAGGGTTATTACACGTTTTTTAAATAAATCATCTTTGTTTCTATATATTACATCTCTAAAGTCACTGGAATTTTGTATTTTTTTTGCGACATTCGATTCCGAAGTATAAATTACCCCTCTGCAATCAGACTTGTGTAATATATCCTGAATACATTTTTGCAAATATTCCTGCAACTGTTTATCATTAATTTGTCTAACACTTTCAACCAACTTAGTATAAGGATTTTTCGAAATATCTTTTAGCCAAGTTAGCGAGTTATGAGCAAATTCAGTTGCAATCGGTGGAACATAAGGCACATTTTTTAGTTTTCTTGCAATATCAAATTTAATTCTATCCCAAAATTCTGAAGGTTCACGTAAGTCAGAACTTTTGAGCGTTGTATTTGAATTTGAATTAATATTTTGATTTCCGGCATTACTATAATTTGATTTTTTATATAGTTTACTGGCAGAGTTATTTTCCGCAACTTTGGGTACTGCTTTTCCCTTTTCTTGATTCCCGTACCCATCCGAAATCCCCTGATAATCCTCATTTTGAAAGAGACTTTCTACATTATTCAGGGCTTGAGAATGTTTACTCAGGGCTTGTTTCTTAGCAGTAATTTTCTGCATCAGTTGACTGTACTTGGACTGATTTGTCGTATTTACGGCTTCATCAACAAGTTTAGTCAGTTCATTTCCTTGTTTCTGCAGAGATATTTTAGATTTATTAATTGCTCTTTTTAAATTTGTTTTGGATAATTCAATTTGATTGGAATGCCTGTTTATTGCTCCTGAATACTTTGAACTTACAGGTAAAGATAAATTCTGTTTATCGGCTTTATTTGAAGCAATCTGTTTCAGACTGTTCATACTTTGTGCTATTTGTTTTGCAAGGTCAGCTATTTCTTTAAGTTCGGAAATATTTTGTTCCTCATCTTCATTCGTCGGTTGAGGATAAGGTTCTGGAGGAGGCTCGGGTTGAGGGTCAGGCTGAGGTTCTCCTTCCCCATCAGGTGGTAGTTCTACGGTATCAGGAGAAGGTTCTGGAAATATAACTATTTTTTCTATACTGCCCTTTAAGACTTTACCCTTAGGTTTATTAGGGTAGGGATTAGGAGAGTTTTGATTTTGGTCGGAGTTAGGGTCACTGTCAGGATTGGGGTTTTCGTCATCATCCGGTGACATCCTTTGAAAATCCCCATTTGACTGTCTGTTTGGAGCAGACCTGTAATGTTCTCTTACGTCGGTTCCGTCACCTTTTGTATATGCTCTGACATGGACAACCCCGCTGCTTTCCTGCAAATCGTTTTCGGATGGTATTCCGATTGTTCCCAGTTGATAATCAATAGCTTTTTCATTAGCCGCAAATTCAGCCCTCGGCATTTTGAAGATGCGGAAAAATTACATTTTTCTCGCATCTTACATGATCTAGTGTCGAGGCAAAACCGCCGGCTCATCGCCGCCGCTATTGCCTCTCACCTTTCTAAGGGTCGGGTTTGAAAAATTCGATTTTTCCAAAAAATCAGAATTTTTCCGAACCCTCTTTCGCGATTTCTTCCCTTGTGAATATTTTATTCGAATCATTCAATTTCGGGTTTACATACCCCGTATAATCTCTTTTATTCATAATAATTTCCTGTATATTTCTTAATTCTTAAGTATAGTAAAATTAACTTGTATCACTATTTTGGCAAAACTCCATGACAAATTATTTAGCGGTATTCATAGGCGGTGGAATAGGCTCATTATTGAGATATTTAATATCCTTGTATTTTATGAAGCATATTTCACATTCATTTCCATATGCCACATTCACAGTAAACATTTTGGGATGTCTTTTTATAGGTTTTATAATTTCTCTTTCAATGAATAAGCCCGGCTTGTGCGGAACAAGCCTCCTTTTATTCCTGACTGTAGGAATTGCAGGAGGCTTCACAACATTCAGCACATTCGGCTACGAAACATTCGCGCTTCTAAAAAACGGTGCATCATCTATAGCTCTAATTTATGTCTTTGCGAGCTCATTATTAGGCTTATTTGCTGTTTACATAGGTTCATTGCTAGGAAAGACATTTAACTGACTTGGTTCTTCCTTTATAAAAATATTCGGATCAACTGAACCCAATTGTTCAAATGCCCATTTAAGAACCTCAATCCATTTTATTCTCGGAGCAATTTCCGGACTTTGAGCAAATTTGTACAATATTTCAAGGCTTTCAGCCATTCTTGACTTTCTTTCAAAAATCGCCGAACCGTCTCCTATTGTATAATCATAGTTGCCCTGTCTGACTGTTTCATCAATCAGGATAAAGTCTATTTCGCCGTTTTGTTTTCTTATTTTGATTTCCCTAATGTCATAGCTGAAGTTTGCAAGCAGGTCTGCAATTTTTTCTATTATGGGTACTTTAACTTTGAAGTTCAAAACATCAACTTCCTTTGAAATTCTGACATTTTGACCAAGCATTATACCGGAAGCTTCTGTTGCAGTTCTTTGTTTTGTTCCTGCGGGATTTCCGCTCATATATTTAGATATACCTGTGGCGGATTCTATTTTGCTTTCAAAGAATTTCAAAAAATCCCAACCGACAAGCGCATCTTTAAATTCCAGTGCTATAGGTTCTTTGGGCATTAAGACAGGGTCGTATTCAATTATAGAACCCTCTTTTATTTTAATATTGCCTGTCAAAGAACCTTTTGGAGCAAGATAAGGCTTATTTATAATCAGTTTGAGAGCGTCCAATTGCAGGTTCATTATTGAAGATGACATTTTATTTAACGGTAATGCCACTAAGAGGGGGCTAATTCCTCTTTTAGTTTCGGGGTCTTCCAAGAATGCCGCAAATACAAACGGATTTAAGATAAACGGATTAGGCTCAAATCTAATTATTTTCTTCCTTCCGGCGAGTGTTACAACATAATTTTTGAGCAGATTTCCGTTTTCGAGCTTGATGTCACCCCAATATTCGAGAATTTCAATCTGGTCGCCTTTTGTTGCCTTATTTTCTTCGGAAATCTCTTTTTTCTCTTCGATTAATTCCTTTAATTCATCAAAGTTTTGATAAAGCTTATTTGATTTAATCTCATCAAACGTCGAAAACGAACGATAGATTTTTGGACAGGTCTCAAAATTCTCTTTTTTATCAGGATCAAAAACAAAAGCTTCAGGAGATACAATTGTAAGAGAAGGACCATCGTATACAATTTCATCCTTGAGAGCAAATTCTTTTTCAGCAGCGTTATTTTCATTTTGTTTAATCCTTCTTACTTTTTTAACTTTAGTTTCCCAGTTTACGAAAGCAATAAATTCCCCTTTGTTAATCCAGTTATCCAAGCCTTTTTCAAGTTTAGAGATAAGACTGATTTCTCTGAAGACGTCAATCAATGCGGCTTTTTGTCTTTCAGCCCTGAAATGGTCTTCTCTTGCTTTTCCCTGAACATCGAACATATTGTCGAGAGAAGAATACCAGCTTTTCCACAGATGTGCTTTATAGGTTTCTTTTATTTCGTAAATTTCCGGCATTTTAATATCATTTTGGATAGATGTATTTTTAGACGGATAAATGACCTTTTCTATTGCCTGATTTGCCTCGAGATTAGGTCTTCTCAGCTCATCCCACAGATCACGGCTTTTAGCAATTTTGTCGGTTAAATAATTTTGTTGTTCTTCAGAAAGTTGTACGATTTTATTTTCGTACTCATACTCAAATTTATAAGGCATTACAGTCTCCTTATGTAAACTTTTTATTAACAATTGAAATAATTTAGCAATTTTATATTTGTACGGATTTTATATATTTAGAATTAATGGCTTGAGGGAAAATTTATGAACGGTGTAACATTTTCACTAATAGGAAAAAGCGCATATATAAGCAAAAATCAAACAAATACTAAAACACAGGTAGACTCATATTCAAATCATTTAAAGAACAAAATCTACTTTGGGGATGCTGAGGATATTATTGATCTGGATACATCAGCAGAAGGGCAACTACAACGTCTTCTTATAATTAATCCTAATAAAGATAGTTTGCCAATAGTAAAATTAAAGACATACATAACTTTTAATTTACCAATCGAAGAAGTAGTCGAAGAATTATTACGAGAGAAAAAAGCAGCTAAAGAAATAGAAGTATTTTTAAGCAAGCTGAAAGAAATTGAAGCTAAATTAAGCGCACCGGATTGTGATGATGACTAACTCCATTGTTTTCTAAACTTAAACATGCTGCTATAATCATCCTAATCACCAACGGCTCTAAATTATGAAAACCCAACTAATAATCCTCATATCATTAGGTTTTGTATTAGCGGTAATTCTTTCTTTCACGCACATTCACCTTCACGGTGCATTAAAAAGATACCTGTCATCTTCTAAAGCAGAGCCTGTAAATAAAGACAGCGAAATTGAAAATTTAAAAAGCGAGATAGAATTGCTCAAATCCCGCGTTGAAAAGCTTGAAAACAGTCAGGTCTGATTTTATTGCTGACATTCTATATTTGACCGTTGTATTGTACGTTCATAAAACCCTATTGTTTATTCTTCTGATGCACAGTTGAAGAATATTATTAACATTGAGCTTTTAGAAATAAGGCTAAAGCTGTAAATAAAATTATTGAACCACGTCCAAAAGGATTTTGTAAGCTCTAATTACGCTTTTGGTATCCGCATTTTTTAATGTTTCGCATATTTCGTCAATAAGCGCAGTTTTATTTTTGAGATGACCAAATGCGAAAAATTCCTTAATTTCAATTTTCAAAGCTCTGGCTGTTTTGTCCAGTGTATTAATAGAAGGATAGCTTGAACCAACCTCTATTCTACTCAGGTGCTTATAATCAATGCCGATCATTTCTGCCAACTGAGTTTGTGTTAATTTTCTGTTTTTTCTGAGTTCTTTAATTCTTAATCCCAGATTTTTTTTGATACTATTTTCCATACGCCCTATTTTTATAATTTTTTTCTATACACTATAATTAACCGATAAATTTTTTTATAAAACCACAATAAATAAATATTTTTTTTAATAAAGTGATTTCTTATGATGATAACAAACACGGCTGCTTTTACATATACACAATCCTTTTCAAGATTAACTGAACTCAAGTTGCGTGTTTCAATCGATTTTCAGGAAAAAAGCAGTTTTACTTAAGAATGTTGCGCAATACATTATAAGCCTTAACGACATTTTTGTGGTCTGTATTGTTCAATATTTCGTATATTTCCTGAATTAACTCATTTTTCGATCTGGAGAAACCGAATGAGAATAATTCACTGGCTTCAACATCAAGGGAATGAGCTATTTTTTGTAATGTATTAATGGACGGATAGCTTGAGCCGACCTCTATTCTGCTCAAATGTTTATAATCAATGCCCACCTTTTCAGCTAAATGTGTTTGAGTTAATTTTTTGGCTTTTCTGAGTTCCTTGATTCTTTGGCCGAGTTTTTTTCCGATATTTTGCATTTGCGATAATCAATAAATAATTACTACACTTTAATCATTAACTATTTATTCAAATTTCAGAACACTATTAAATAAATAATCTCTGTTTCAAAAGTGATGTCGAGTGTAGAAAAAATTCAATTTATGTAAAAAAGAATTTTTGGAATTATACTAATAGTTTATGTTTTAAAACAAAGAACACACATATTTTGATTCATAATTGTAAATAGTTTTTAATATTTTTGACTGATGACTGTCAATTTTTATTTTCACGGATTTTAAATCTTTTATAAAAAGATGAAGGAATAAATTATAATGAAAATCAACCCAACCATTTTGTCCCCAAACTTCAAGAGCTTATTCAAATTACCCGTATACACCCCAAAGGGAGATTTAAACGACATCGAGTTCCCTGAATTAAGTGGTAATAGACCCAGAATAATTGGGGATGCTGCTTATTATTTATGTTTAAATCAAGCTGACCAAGTTTTTTTGAATTCTTTGAAGAAAAATTCAGGGATTAAGCCTGAACAAATTGAAAGCAAAAAACTGCATGAATCTGCTAATTTTGCGAATGTTGTAAATGCTTTACTTGAAATACAAAAAGGGAGAGACATTCTTACATTTTATTGGCATGATTTATCATTGCTTTGGCAAAATGCTTCTAAATATAAGAAGGTTCATTTTAAAGATATCAAAGGCAGTAATGCAACTATAAAACTTGAAGAAATTGAGGACAGACATATATTGTCCTTTATGCTAAATGAAAGAATAACAGAAAAAGGAGAATAATAATGAAAATCAACCCAACCACCTCAGTAGCAAACTTTAAGAGTATATTCAGAGTTCCGGTCGAAACCCCGAAAGGCTCAATGAAAGACATCAAACTTCAAACATTAGGTTACAACAGACCTCAAGTTGTTGAGCAAGATCCTCAACACGCTTATTTTGCCTGCAAAAATGAAGAAGACGAGAAAGTCAGAGCAGAAGTTAAGGCTAAAACAGGTCTATCTGATAGTCAAATAGAATCCAAAAAACTTGACAGAAACTTAAATGCTCCCAATTGTCCTATAAGCCCGGAAATGCTTCATTGGAGCAATATGGCATATATTTGGATTTGTTCGCAAGGAGCAGAAGAAATAACCATAAATCATTACAGAGGCTAACTACTCCAACCGCACGGGCCAGTAAAAATCCACAAGATAGCTGGCGGCATCAAAAGGATGCCCCATAAACTTTAACTGCCTGTCCTGCTTTATCTGATAATGAGAAGGCAGTGCAAGTCTTGAAGAACCTTCCTGATACTTCAGATTTTGCAGGTTATAAATGAGATTTTTGCATTTAGGCGAAATATAAACATTTATTTCGTTTCTGCTGTTTAATATTTTCGCGTTAAAAGCCGCAATTCTGTTTTTAATTGGCGGATTGAAAGATTTTATTTTTATATCCGTGTTTTTATAGCCGAGCTGACCCAACCTGTTTTTCATAACGGCATAATTAGTGAACTCGGAATTTGATGACCGATTATCACCGGAAGCGTCACCGTTTATTATAATCGGACCTATATGTCCTGCATATCTTGAGTGAAATTCATCAACCGCATCTTTGGTTGTAGTATTTTCCATTACGATTTCATCAAAATAATAAACCTTTTCCTCTGTTTTATGAGCAAGTATCCAGCACATAGGATCAACGTTAAAATCGCATGTAATATGAAGCGGCAGCTCTTTAATATAGTTAATGTAATTAATATTCTTATCAGAAAAGCCTTTTACGGCAAGCCCTTTAGTATAATCACCGAATTCACCCAAAACATTTATTCGATAGTACTCGCTGTCGTATGCTTTTTTTAGATTTTCCGCAAAATCTTCGGGCAGGTAAATATTTTGAGTGGTAGGAGCTATTATGAGCCGGTAATTAGGTTTAGGATTTTCAACAAAAGTCCTGTATATCCAACCCTTTGTACTTTCGGGATTAGTATGCCCGAACAACCTGTATTGAGGTATTCCTGCTTGTCTTAATCTGCCGAGAAGCATTTTAAATGTTGCTTCAGAAACATCAGACATTTCTTCTATTTCAACAAAACCCAGATTTAGTGATTTCAGCCTTGTTTCATCGTCAAAAGACCTGAAAAGTATTGAGGAACCGTTGCAAAATTCAATCTTGGCTTCACTTTTGATATAGTTATAGTCTAAACCTTCTTTTTTTCCGTAATTTTCGAGATGTTCCAGATACATAACAAGAGTCGTATCCCGAACGAGCGGAAAAGTTTGAGCACCGACAAGTCCTCTGATACCGGGATATTTCTCGCACAACTTTAGTCCCAAAAACGCTCCGGCAAATGTTTTTCCAGAGCCAAACCCGCCCTGATAGACAGCAACATCCAGTTTAAAGTTATGAGGAATTTTTATAAATTCATCCTGAGAAGGAAGCAAATTAGGTTTCATAATTCAAATTCGTTATCTACTAAAACTAAATTAAATTTCGGATTCTGAATTTGGGATTGAAAGGGCGTTAGATGGGCAGAATGAATAAAATCCCAAATTCAATTTGAAACGAATATAGTTAATTATTAAGTATTTTCTGTCAAATCCGGCTGTCATCGTATTCTTCGGCAAAACTAAAACTCCGCTTGCGAGCAGGCATTTTTCTTGTGTAAGCAAATTTTGATTTTACTTCGCAAGCCTTTATATAAAGTTCGGTTAATTTCAGATAAGTTTTTGAATTATCTTTATCTTCAATAGCATTAATTTGAGCCATCAGCTCATTAAGAATTAAATCTATCTTATTTTTTCCCTTTGTAATATTTTTCATTTTTCTAACCTCAAATATTAATATATTGTATTAAAGTAGGGGCAGACCTGCGTGTCTGCCCTTATACAAGATACTGTTCTAAAAACATGTCTATTATCCTGTGCATAAATCCAAAAAAATAATAACGGGACCGCTTGAGGGAGGGAAGGAAGACGGAGGGCAAGCTCACGGTCCCGTCGAACAGAAGGCAAGTTAAGTGGTTTAGTGTTATAAGGGTTTATTTTCGAATTTTTCTCAAATCCATTAATATGTCCGTTTCAATTTTTCCGAGTTTAACGCAGGACAAATTCTGATAGCACTTTTTCTTAATTCCGTATTCGTTGTACTCCAGATAAAAATCCGAATACACTTTGTCCGTGAGATTTAGTTTTTGAGGTTTCCAAATAACGGACATGGAATTTAAGAACTTTTCTATATTTTTGGTTTTCAGCCTGACGGGTTCAAGTATATTTCCCCAGATATCAATCCTGAGAATTTGAAGAACAGGGTTATTGCATATAGCGCAACTTTTCAAATAAAATACATATTCGTCTTTAATTCCTGATTTAGTAGGTTCTATTTTTAAAATTTCACTTTTTTGCAATGCCCCGTGGCATAATATTCTGACCATTCCCAACTCCGAAACAAATAAGGTTTAACTTTTTCTCTTAGGCGACCTTCCGACTGTTTAGGGGACGATAAGAGCTTTATCTTTATATAAACTATTATAGCACTGCTTTATGCGTCCGTCTGGCCACAAATTGTAGCCAAACGGCCCCCAATTTATATTGTATGTTAATAATTAATCTTTCCTTCATTCAAGACCTTTGAAGTACATCCGTAACCATATCCGCTCGCATTGCAATCGTTTATATGTGCATCGTTATTTCCACCCTGAGGCACAACCCCGGTTCTAGTTATATAAAAAGCAAAAAAATCCCTACCTATCTGGTTAGGACCTTTAGCCCCATTTATATCTACATCTAAATGTGCGCAAGAATAATCCAACGGACCATCTCCAGCATCAAATGAACAGTCTCCATCCCAGTCCCTTATTAAAACAGATGCTCCGTTGACTAATACAGCTTTGCCTGAAGTTGTATCCTGATCGGGGTAATATCCGGAAGGAGTTCCATCGAATTTTTTGTAATCAACATTAGGGAAACAACCCTGTGTACCGTCACAATACTTGGTTACATTCATTTTGTCGCCAAAAATATGCATTGGAGTGTAGGTCCCGGCCGGTCCTGCAAAAATAGCATCCATAGTATTTCCTTTAACGGCAAGGATATCCTGAACAGCCAAAAAAGAGTTATAAATCTTTTTAAGGTGTTCTGCACTTCCTGCATCATCGGTATCTCTAAAAATTACCGGAATAGTCAGTGCCGCAACGACTCCTATAATAGTAAGAGTCACAAGAACTTCTGCCAATGTAAATCCTGATTTGTTGAAAAACATTTTACTCATTAATAATTTATCTCCCCTTCAGCAAGTACCTTTGTAGCGCAACCGTGACCATTAGTTCCTGTGCCGCAGAGACCTGTAAATTCGTCATTGTGCGTACCTGCAGGAAGAATACCAGTTTTTGTGATCAAAAAAGTAAAAAGATCTATCCCAACTATATTTGGACCTTTAAACCCGTTTATGTCTACATTAATGTCTCCGCAGGTATTTTCTAAGGGACCATCCCCATAGATTTCTGTACAATCCGTATCAGCATTGTCAGCAAATGCAATAGATGTCCCGTCAGACAAGATGGCTTTTCCATTCATCGTCCATTGAGTATCTATATTGCTCCAGTCACTACCGTTTAGCCATTTATAAACCACATCAGGAAAGCAGCCCGGAGTACCGTCACAGTATTTGACAACATTCATTTTTGCGCCAAAAACGTGCATTGGTTCATAACTATGATCCCCTGCAAAAAGAGTACTCATTCTGATTCCATCAGCTTTTACCAGATCAAAAGCCCCTTGAAGAGAACCGTAAACCTTCTTAAGTCTTGCGGCATTACCTGCGTTTTTGCTGCTTTGTATCAACTGCGGAATAGTCAATGCGGCAACCACACCAATAATAAGCAGTGTTACAAGCACTTCCGCTAATGTAAATGCAGATTTTTTAAACGAAATATCTTTCATAATGTATTTTTCCAAGTATTTAAATTATGAAAATTATATCATTTTTTAAAATCAAAATTGTATTGATTAAACTTTTTCTATGATTAATAAACCTTTAATAAAGCTTCCAAGTCTCTATAGGACGGTTTTTGGGGCGCTGTTATAATTGATTGATTTTGAGAATAAATATCTCTCTTTGTTTCAATATCAAAATGCAATTCCTTAAAATCATACATTATATCTGCCGGATTATTGCTGTGTTCACGGATACCAAACGCATGCCCGAGTTCATGTGCGAGAATGGTATCCAAATATTTATTGCCCAGATAGTTTCCTGAATAAATTATAATCTTTTGTTTAGGAAAAAGAACTTTATCTTTAATTTCATTGATTATACTTTTATTGCTCATATCAATAATAATATTACTTGATTCGTAATCCTGGGTTAATTCAACGTTATAGTAAGGTTTCCAAAAACCAACCGCTTTTCTTGCGCATTCTTTAAAATACGAATCATTTGACGGGGCAATAAACACTTTTACCGGAATTTTGTTGTTTATTGCATAGATATGAGTTTCCTCTTCACTTGAGGATTTGATATTGTTATTGTCCTGTTTTACGGGAATGGACATATGCTTCTGGTTAATATTCGTGTTGGAGCTTTTCGAAGGCATATATATCGCATTTGAGCCGGATTTGTCAGATAAACTAATACCGGTAGTATTTAAAGGAGCTTTTTGAAATAAGTTGTTCAGTCTTGCTTTTGTTTCACCTGTTGCAGGCTTGCCGTAAATCTGTGTTTCAATCCTTGATAACCTTTTTTCGTTCGAATCTGAGGGATAATCCGCATTAAAATACTTTTTCTCCAGCAAAGACAGCATTATTTCATTTTTATCATCGCATTTTTTTTCATATTTTGAATTCAAAGTTTTTTGAATTTCTTCAAGCCTTTTTCTGAGCGGTTCATTTGATTTATGCCCGTAAATAGTAATTTCGAGCCTGTCAACCCTTGCCGAGAGATTGTCATTGCTGTACTCTTTACTGTAGACCTGCATTTCAAGATTTGAGATAATTGCATAATACGACTCGGACTTTTGTTCAGGCGGCTTGTAAAGTTCATTTCCTGAACACAAAGATATGCATGCTGTTGCAGCAATCAATGAAACAAGAAAATAACTATTTTTATAATGTTTTTTGACCAAATTTTTCAAAAGAGACAGTTTCTTCAAATGACTTCCTTGCCTTTGGCATTTTCTGCAGATTTTCTGACGGATACCCGACAGCAAACAAACTGACTAATATATAATCTTCAGGGATATTCAGCTTATCCCTGACTTCAGCATATACTTCAGGAAGCACACCTGTCAGTTCATTGCCGATTGCTCCGATAACACAGCATCCCAATCCTTCGTCATGGGCTGCCAGTGTCATATAAGAAGTTGCATAAGTCACTTCCTCAATTGTTCTGAAGACAACGGCATCCTGACTGACAAGTTTAGGATTTCCCGCAATTAGAGCCCTTTCTTTTTCCGGCGGTAAATTTCTTGATTTTACAATATCAGTGTAATTCTCAACTTCCCACGCGCTTAAATCTCCGAGACATACAATGACAACCGGTGCCTGCATGACATGCGGCTGTCCTTTTGCCAATTTTGACAAAAGTTCTTTTGTGCCGGAGTCTTTAATTACAATAAAGTGCCAGGGCTGAACATTTACCCATGACGGTGCTAATCTTCCCGCTTCCAATATTCTGTTTATTTTATCTTCAGGGGGAACTTCAGAGGAAAAATTCCTGACACTGGCTCTTTCTTTAATTAAATCCAGAATCACTTTTATTGAATCTCCTCTTTTTCGGGTTCCATAAGCTGTGCTTTATAAGTAAAACCTAATTCCTGAAGCACTTGATATGATTCAAATCCCAATTTTGTTGTCGGCTGAGATCTTACAATGTCAACCAGTTTTTTAACGGCTTCTTTAGGCTTGTTGTCTTCAATATACAGGAGTGCCAACTGATAACCCGCTTTATCTCTGAGGATTGCATATTTAAGAGCAAGGTCTCTTTCTAAGTCAGCCTGTGTTTGAGCGGTATCGATGTCTTTTAATACTTTGTAAAGACCTGTATGGTATTCCGTTGCGTCATTCAGCCAGATATAAGTTGGTTCAATAGCGGCTTTAGCATCATCCAGCTTATTTTTTCTTATTAAATCATAAGTTTTATTTATCATAGCTTCAGAATAAACAAGGCTTAATTGATTTTTAGGATCAAGAATTGGCATAACTTTTTGTTTTGGAGGTTCTGTTTTAACTGTTTCTGTCTTTTGCGTAGTTTGGACAGGTTGAACAGTTTGTGTCTTAACTGTTTCTGTTTTTACGGCTGGTTGAACAGCTTGAACAACAGGTTGCTTTGTTGTTTCGGTTTTTGGGCTTTGAGTTGTTTTGGTCACGACCGCAGGAGAAGTTGTTGGTTTAGGTTCCTGCTTTACTTGTTTGAAGGGAGAGCTTATTACTTTTGGTGCAGGTTGTTGAGCAGTCTGTTGAGCCTGCACACTGACTGCGTAAGTTAAAAATAAAGAAAATGCCAGCATTCCGATAATTTTTTGTTTATTCAATGTTGTAACTCCTTATAAACTGCCTTGAACTTTGATATAGATTATATCAAAAATAACTTACTATTTTTCGAACAGTTTTTGTTTTCAAAAAAATAATAATAGGAACATTAATTAAGACGTAAACTCAATTAATGCAATTACTGGACTGACAATACAGCTTAGCTGAAATTAATAAAAGTATGATTCGAATAAAAAACAA
>CAZEDP010000015.1:0-15056 GCA_964511035.1 uncultured Gammaproteobacteria bacterium | reverse complement strand
TTATAAACTGCAGTTATCCTAACGGCAGATTCTCAGACAGTCAAGTTTATAATGAGGCTTGCAGCGAATGTTCCGATAAATCTGAAACCGAAAACGAATTATTTAATCACTAGGTAATTGGGTCAATGATTGTTTGTAAATTTGAGAGCCCAGATAAAGGAAAACGACGGCAATAAAAACACCCAAAGCAGAGAAAATGATGTTAAAAACCGCAAATAAGGGTGTATCCTCAAATAATTTCAGAATAGCGGATTGTACAAGACCGATTAAAAATATTGTACAAAATAAAGTCGAATAGTCTTTCAAGTTGGCTTTAAGGACATTGAATATTTTTGTCAAATTAAATGCTTCCTTGAAAGAGAGATTTTCAGAAAAAATAAATTGAGACATAAAAACTATGCTTATTCCCACTAAAAAAACTGCTAGCATAACAATTATCGAAAGAAGTTTTACAAAGCTCGTTAAAGAGCCAATCAACATAATAAAAAGCACAATTAACAGCATATAGCAAAATACAACACCAAAATACTTGCCTCCGTTTATGAATATTTTTTTATATTCAAATTCAGGAAGCACCACGCCGGTATTATTTATCAGATTATGAGTAATTAAGACCATATAACCTATTGTAAACAGATAAAAGGGTAGTGTAAGGATACCAAGCACTCTCGATGTTGCTAAAAGACTGGCTATGACACTTACAATTACAAGCACCGTTATTTTTTGTTTCCAATTAGTGTCCTGTTGAAAGAATGTTACTGCGGTTTTAAAATCTAAACTCATCTTTCACCTCGTTTTTAAATACCTGATTATTAATCAAAGTCATTATACCAAATTTTTAAAATATATTTTAATGGATGTAGGATTAAATTCCTGTTTCAATCCAGCCGCCGCCGATGAGAAAATCATCGTCAATATCATAAATTACTGCTGCCTGTCCGCAAGTTACAGCATATTGGGGGTTTTCAAAAGTTATTTTTATTTTTCCGTCTTCAAAAGGTGTAATTATAGCTTTTTGTTTAGGTGAATTATATCTTATTTTTACGTTGGACTCGAATTCTTTCCCTTCAAATTGCGCCTGTTGAAAATTTACATCCGAGGCAATTAGAGAAGATGATTGAAGGTCTTCCTTATAGCCCACGTATAAGGTATTTGTTGTTATATCGCTTTTGACCACATATAAAGGCTCTTTATCAGATATGCATATGCCTTTTCTTTGTCCTATTGTATATAAATAAACTCCTTCATGCTCCCCGAGTACTTTCCCTGTACGAAAATGTATTATATTTCCGACGTTTTTTCCTAATTTAGAAATAAGATAATCCCTTGTTTTTCCCTGCCAAGAAATGAAACATACATCCTGACTTTCTTTTTGAGCACTACACGGCAGATTATTCTCAAAAGCAATTTGTTTAATTTCTTCTTTTGAAAAATCTGCTAGCGGGAACAGTGTTCGGCTCAAGTCATCCTGAGACAAATCAAAAAGTACATATCTTTGATCTTTTTTTTCATCACGCGGTTTTGTCAGTTTTATACTGCCGTTTTCTTTTAAAATTTTTGCATAGTGCCCTGTTGCATAAAAATCCGCTCCTATTGTTTCGAGAGCATATTTTGCAAGTTCGCCCCATTTTATATGCTTATTGCAAACAGCGCAGGGGTTTGGCGTTAAACCTGATTTATAAGCATTAATGAAATAGTTTGTAATTTTTTCTTTAAAAACATCTCTTAAATCAACTGTAAAATGAGGAATATCTAATATGCGACAAATACTGCGGGCACTTTCTATTACTTGATCGGTATTTGGACTGTCAAACATGAATCCTGTAATGCCTGCAACTTCATATCCTTCTTGTTTAAGAAGTAATGCCGCAACACTGCTGTCAACGCCGCCGCTCATGGCGACTGCGGCTTTTAATTTAGAGCACATTTATAAAATAGTCTTCGCCTTGTTTTGTTATGGCATATTCCGTTACTCCGACAACTTCGGTAAAATCCGGAATAACTTCAAAATAATTGTTTGTAACCGCTTCCTGTATGACTGAATGGTCTATTGCCTTTTTTGTATACGGAAAAACTTTTGCATTTATTTGCTTAAGTGAATACCTGTCGAGATTTTCATTGTGTTTTAGATAATATGCCGCAACAAGTAAATAATCCATCAAAGTTTCAGGTGTTTTTATTTTTATCAGTTCATCAAGTGAAACAGACTCCCCCGTTGTCTTGGTTTCATTTTCAACGAGTTTTTTATCCAGACTTTCGGTGACCATTTCCGGCAGTTGAGAGAACTTTTCCTGAAGGATATCGTAAAATTTTCCTTCTTTTGGTTCGGTAGTTGGCTCTAGGATTTCCTGCGGTTCGGCAATATTTTCGACGGTAATTTTTTCCTGAATTTCTTTTTCGACTATATCACTTAGCGCAACTGTTTCTTTTACGAGTGGTGCTTCGGTTTCTTTCGTTACAGCTTCGCTTATTGATATTTGAGGTTTAACATCGGCAACATTGAGCACAATTTCGTCCGCTGTTTCGATTATGTCGGTTTGAGGTGTTTCAATAACTATACTTTCAGGAGCTTGTTTGATTTCAAGCGGAGCAACACGTTCTTCCTGTTTATTTATTTGATTAAGTTTTGTTTCAACCTTTTGTTTCAGTTCTTTGTTTAGATTATTGGTTTTGCTCAGATTAATTCCGGTGATTTTTTTGAACCAGCTTTCAAACTGCCCCGATATAAATGCAACATTATCGGATTCCAACTCTACAAAGGCGTCGCCTTTTTTAAAACTAAAGTAATAGTACGGCAATGTTATATCCTTTCATTGTTGAAGGGTTTATTCCGCATGAAATTAAATTCTTTACTCTTTGCCTAAAAGAGCCTCTCTCCATTTATCGAGCTGTTCTTCAATAAAAGTTGCATCATCGGATTTAAGTTCAATTTCGATGTCGCCTTTTTTCATTTTGAATACATAATCGCTCATAAGGCTCCTTTCATTTTGCTATAAACTTCATACTCTTTTACCAAAATTATATTATAAAATTCAAAAATTCGGATAAAATGTTAAGCATTTACTTTACAAGCCCGTATAAATAGAAACACACAAACCCGTTATTTCCAAACACACGAAGTCATGCAGAACTTGATAAAAAAGCAAATACGGTATCTGCATGATGACTGTAACTTCTGGGAACGTAAAATATAAATGTGTAGGGGATGCCAAAGTTAACTTATTAAACGGAAGCATTAGGGTTTACAATGGATACTGTCAAAAGTACCATAGCGAGAATACAGGATAAAAAAGCCGTAAAACTTTCAGACAGCGAAGTCGATATTTTATGGGAAAAGTTTGTATTAAATAAAAACTGCAAAGAAATTCGCGACAAAATCATCGTGAATTACATTTATCTGGTTAAATACGTCGTCGGAAGACTTAGGATTAACCTTCCTCCGTCAATTTCAACTGAAGATATTGCGGGATACGGTGTAGAAGGATTAATTGACGCAATTGAAAGATTTATTCCAAGCAGAGGAGTTCGGTTTGAAACATACGCGCTTCTGAGGATGAGAGGTTCAATAATCGACAGAATAAGGAGCCAGGATTGGGTACCGCGAGGAACTCAAAGACGGTTTAAAAAAATCCAAAACACAATATTAAGTCTTCAAGTAAAGTTAGACAGGCCACCTACAACCGAAGAAATTGCAAAAGAACTCGACATTCCCAAGGAAAAAGTCGAAGCCACTCTTGCGGAAATGGAAAACAATAACATCGTTTCAATATATGACAGCAAAGACGGCGGAGCTTCCGACAGTTTTCAGCTGATAGACACAATTCAGGACGCAAATTCACCTGATCCTTTAGCAGAGTTGGAAACTTCTGATGTAAAGAGAGAATTGGCATCAGCTCTTTCCAAACTTCCCGAGAGAGAAAGAATGATTCTGGCTCTTTATTATCACGAGAACATGACGCTGAAAGAGATCGGTGAGGCTATTTCGATTTCGGAATCCAGAGTTTGTCAGCTTCATGCACAGGCTATTATGAAACTACGTAAATTTTTGACCGGTAGAAATATATAAACGGGTAAAGAATATGAACCTTGATAATATAAAGCTTGCCTACGGCGGTACATTTACATCAGCCTCAAACGGCTACAACGGGGCAATTTTAATTACGGATTTTAAAGGTTTTCCTTTAGAATTCAGATACACTGACCCTATAATCCCTACAAAAATTCAGCAGGTGCTTTATGGAAAAGGGTTAGAGAGATATATCAAAATTGATGTTATTCTTGACAGTCTGATAAAAGCAATGTCAAGCAAAAGTCAGCTTCTTATTGTTCAGGATGAGGAGATGCTGGATTATAAATCAGATTCTGTTGCTATTGTCAGGCTATCGCCAACAAAATCTCAACCTTTGTCTCAGATTGGAGAGCTTTCTCAAGTAAAAAAATCAGAGTATCTTCTTCAGACGGGACATGGTACAGGCCCAATCAGGGTTCAACTACCACTTGACTTTAATTGTGAAAACGAACGGTTCGACAGTATTATACAAATACTTACTGAAGCCGGAAATTATATGGATGTTGATGAACCATTGGCAAGGGTTTATAAAACATTAGAGCTTATATGTTCACAGGAAGCGTAAAACATTTATGGCGGAAATTTGCCCGAATTGCTGTTAAATTTGTTTATGCGTTATTTGCTTTATTCACGGGTCTCAAGTCAGATGTGAAAACTGACAGATTTTCAGAAATATCCGTAAAATTCAACGATTCTTCCGATCTTGATACAATTCCCGTATTACATGAAATGAATCCAAGTTATGTACTTGTAAAACAAAAGGAAATTATTCCTGACGTGAAATTAAACAGCAGCCCGACGGATTTCAAAGTTTTACTGCCAACAATAAAAATTAGCCCCTCGATATTAAGTTTGCTCAGATGGAAAAGACACGAGATTGAATTTTTACCCGTTGTGCAAAAATTCAAACATGAAATGTTTTCTATAGTTAGAGAACTTCAAAACAAAGATTTCATACTGTCATTTAACTTAAGACTTCGAAAAATAGACGATAAAGAACTTAAAATTAAACGCAAGCTCAAATTTACCGAAGAAATCGTAAAGTTTTTACCTTACGTCAGAAAGCGTCCTGCATCAATTGTCCTAAAATTTCCGGTTATTCGCGAACCTTTGTTCAAAGCAAATTTTAATACGTCTGAACTTGAAAGATTCAGGGAACATCTTGCGCGTCAGGCAAAAACAGTCAGAGCAAATATCGAGATAGTCTGCATCTATGACAAGATTAAAATCGATATTTATTCTTCGGTAAGGCAAAATCCTGAAAACAAACAGCTTATGCTTTACCTATCGGATAAAGAAGTCATTGTCAATAAGGATGATTTCAGTTATCTTGTTATCGGCAACCGCAAAGATAACAAGGAATTGGTAAAAGCCCTTGTAAAACTTGATTAGAGTTAATTGAGCAAATGTTCTTTAGAAATTTCGAACCAGTTACCTCTATTTTCGCCGATAAATTGTCCGTTTGGCAAGAATCTTCCGCCGAGTGTGTTATCGGGTACGCTTATATCTGAAATAACTCTGAATTTGTTTGATTTAAATTGATCCTTTGCCATATCTTCAAGAAGATTATCGTAGATTTTCTTTGTTAGAATATCATCAAATGTTGTTTGATTATCTTCACTATTATTTTGTTTAATATATTCTTTAATCCCATTTACAACTGGTCCTGCAAGAACAACAAAATTAACACCTTCAAGGACTTTTCCATGACAAAAATATGCTATATCGTCCATATAGCGGTTAATAGCATCCTTTGAAGCAAGGTAGTAAGAGGATTCTGATAAGTTATAATCAACAAGTTTTTTCAGCTCGGTTTGAGCCGTTTTAAAATCTGTAACAATTTTACCGTTTCTTGAAGCTGCTACTTTATCAACTTGTTCTTGATTAAGCCCTAAGTTCTGTGCAAAATTTTTGATTAACGCAGGAGAAGAAGCACCACCGGCTTCAAGTGAAAAATCTCTATCAGGTTCTTTTGTATGTCCGCATTCAGAAGCCTTGATTTTAATTATTCCGTCTCTATCCATATCAGCAAAGGCAACACCCATACCGCCGCCTGTTGCTATATACACAAAACTTGCACCCTCTTCCATAAGATTTTTATATTTTGGGTCGCTTAGCAAAACATTTGCCACATAACTTATACCGCCAACCATGTCGTTTGTTACAACAAGTTTGCAGTCCTTAGAGACTTTGATTATATCTGCATTATTCGTTCTATTCGGTTCTATATCCAAGTATGTCCTTTCAGATTTAGATTTTGAGGTGACTTCTTTATCAAGATTTTCAGAAATATACCCTTTTCCCAGCAAATCATTATAATTTATGCACCTTAAACTCTCACCGGTTTCATCCTTTAAATTTGCAATCATGCTAGCGTAATTCTTTATTGTTTGCGTCGGAGGAAAGCCTACAATATAATCGATGTTTCTGTCACTCTCCGGCAATTGCATAATTGCACTGTGGTTGAGTATAGCTGTGATTGCAATATTTTTGCCGAGACCTTTTAAATAATCATCTGTACTTTTAACACCGTCAATACAAACAACATTATTGACAACATTACCGACCGGTTTGCCTTCACCGCTGACAATACTGCCTTTATAACTGCCCTGATTAGTACTTGCTCCGTTATCGAAGACAATTCCAAACCCAAAGTTTATTCTTGCCTGATTTGGATTAAATAAGTTTATTGACAACATATCAATTTTCCTCAAATTTTCTACTTAATTAATAAAACCCGAACAAAATTTAATTTGCCAGGTTATTTAGTAATTATTAAGAAAAATTAAAATATAATTTTAATTTGATACGAATTTGCCGCCTGCGTAAAAAAAGGAACCTGAAATAAGCGATGCCATTATGCCGATTATATCAGCTACAAATGCTGTTCCGGCATTAGAGTTAGTTCCTAAATGTCCGCAAGAAAGCAAATACAAAGCAACCAAGGCAAATTCCATTCCAATAAATCCGGTTACACCAAGGCAGGCAAGTTTATCCACAGATCCGCAAAAAACGGTTTCTTGTTTATTTTTCCCTTTTGAAAAATATACGAGTTTTTTTAGAACATCTTTTTGCTCTGCTTGTGTCAGTTCATTAAAACGAACGGATTTATCAAGTAATTCAGATACTTTAGCTTTTTCAACAGTTTTTAGGCTGTCAAGGAAATAATTTTGCGAAACTGAAATTTCGGTTTTCAGTTGCTGCTTAAAGAATTCTTTCTCAGTTTCGTCCAGAGAATTATAACGTCGCTCAATTTGTTTCAGTGTTTTTAAGGTGTTTGGACTTAATTCCTGAAAAATTGACTGTATTTGAATTCTGATAATATCAAAGTTTATTGGGTTTGATCCGTCATCAGGGAGGTTGTAAATCACCTGTGCTATCTCGCCTGCTTTTTGCGTAATAGCTTTGAGTTCTGCAGCTTTAACAGATATATTGGAGCATTCTATATCATCAATGAGGCATTCAGCCGGAGCGGAATTATTAAGAAAGTTCTTGCTAATTGGTCTTTGATAACCTGTATTTGGATTAACAGCACAGCAAGATTGAAAAACAATATTTCTTTTTCCGAGTCCCATATTACAAGCAAGTAGTTTCATAATTTTTTATATAATTTATTCTTATATATATTCTAATTTAAAAAATGATAAAAATAATTAATTCCGTTGTAAATAAAATAGATTTGTCAATTTCAATACAGAAACGCTGCATTCGTTGTGATTTATAAGCAAAAGTCATATTTACATTTGTTAATAGTATAAATTTCTTTTAAATATATTATTTCAAAAAGCCCTTTGAAAAATTTAGACCTGCAACAAATATTAAAGTGCCTAATGTAATTACTGCGGCTCCGGGAATATTACCAATTATGCCGACACTGGGATTTGCGTTCATTATCAAATCCCAACCGCTCATGGCTGTTGTTAAGCCTGAAACGCCAAAAATGCCCATTGATATAACAAAGTTATTATGACCTGTAAAGAGCAAATTACTTTTGTTGCGATTATTCTTCATTCTTATTTCAGTGTTTTTCGAATTATCGAATGAATTAAAAGAAAGTCTGTCTTTACAATGAGTATGAACAGACGTTTGTTTATTAATGCAATCGGATTTGAAAGATAAAATATTCGCATTGTAGTAGTTTTTGACTTGAAAAGAGTTCAACTGAATTTTCCTATGTATCTTTAAGTCAATATATTAAAAAACTGTAAAAATAAATAATTGCGCAAGTCTACAAATCAAGGCCTAATGCTTAAAATGCCTTACTGACGTCAAAATCATGCACATATCATATTTGTCTGTTTCTGCTATGACTTCGCTGTCCTTAATGCTTCCGCCGGGTTGAATTATTGCAGCAATTCGAGCCTGAGCCGCAGCTTGAATATTGTCAACGGCAGGAAAGAAGCCGTCACTGGCGATTACAGCATCTTTTGTTTCTTCACAGGCTTTGTTTAGAGCTATTTCCATTGACGCAATTCTGCTGGTTTGTCCTGCGCCGATACCAATAGCTTTTTTTTCTTTTGCAACAACAATGGCGTTTGAGTTCACATGCTTGGCAATTTTCCAAGCAAAAACCATATCCTCAACCTGTTCCGCTGTCGGCTTTTTCTTGGTTGCCACTTTAAATGTATCTTTTGAAAGTTCTGCATTGTCCTTATTCTGAACCAGAGTTCCAAACGGCGTAAGCTTAATTTCGAACTTTTGTGAAAGTTTATATTCAACAGGGCTTGAATTAATCTTAACAAGACGCAGGTTTTTCTTTGTCTTTAAAATTTTAACGGCATCTGCATCAAAATCCGGCGCAACAAGTACTTCTAGGAAAACCTGGCTGACATGTTCGGCTATTTCTTTTGTAACAGGTTCATTAAAACCGATAATTCCTCCGAAGGCACTTATAGGATCGCAGTCAAACGCTTTGAAATAAGCCAGATTAATATTGTCTCCAAGTGCGGCTCCGCATGGATTGCTGTGCTTGATAACGCAGCAGCATGGAACATCGATAAATTCCGATGTTATATTAACGGCAGCAGTGATATCAACGATATTATTGTATGAAAGCTCTTTTCCCTGAAGAACTTCAAAGTCAATGACGCTGTTGGAATTATAAAGAGCGGCTTTTTGATGGGGATTTTCACCATAGCGCAGTTCTTGCTTCTTTTTTAGGCTTATATTAAAAATATCCGGCATTGATTGGTCTTCGTTTTCTGCTGTTTTTGAATAAAAATATTCTGAAATAAAAGAATCATAGCCTGATGTGTACTGGAAAGTATTTATTGCCAAATCTCTTCGCAGTTCGTAGGATGTTGAGCCGTTATTCTCGGCTAAATCTTTAAGGACACTTTTATAAAGCTCGGGTGAAAAAACCGGCGTCACATAAAAATAATTTTTCGCCGCCGCTCTCAGCAGTGAAACACCGCCTATGTCTATGAATTTAATCATGCCGGCAGTATCAATCCGCATATCTTTAGATGCCTCGACGAACGGATAAAGATTTACAACAACTAAATCAATCGGAGTAACTCCCCTTTCCTCAATTTCGGAAACCTCTTTTTCGTCTGTTCTGGAAGCAAGTATTCCTGCAAAAATTTCCGGATGCAGTGTTTTTACTTTTCCGTCAAGCAAATCCCGAAAACCTGTTATTTCTGATGCTTCAAGAGCGGGGATATTGTTTTTCTTGAGCAAATCATAAGTTCCGCCGGTGGAGATTATTTCATATTTATGTTTTTTGACAAGTTCTTTTGCAAACTCTACTATGCCTTCTTTGTTGTAAACGCTTATTAACGCTCTTTTTACAGCCATTTTCTGCCTCACTGAATTACTCCTCACATAAAGATTATATGCCAAAAAAATAGTTATCTTTTTAGATAACTATCTTTGTATTTAACTATTTAAACGCTGATTTACTACAAAGCTGATAGTTTTGTTTCAAGCTTTTCAAACAATTTCAGAAATTCATTTTCACTCATAGGTTCTAATTGAATTGAATTGTCAAGTGGTATTTGAGTTCGAAGAGCTGCTTTCTTAGGGACTAATAAAACGTATTTATTATCTAATTGTTTATATATGCTTCGTTGTGCAGCCTCCAAAATTTCAGGAAATATTTTATTCTTTGCTTGTATCCGGCTATTGTCCGGAATATCCAATGAACCGAGTAATTCAGTAATTTTAGTTGAATATCTTTCTTTACCGAGTATATGGTTCAATAAAACAGGCAAGTCAGCATTTTCAATGGTCATTTCCTTCGGAATATCAGAACAATTGAGAAATTTTTCAATAAGCTCTTTTGAAAAGGTTCTAAAACTATCTGAGGGTATTTTGGCTTTCATGTTAATCCGGCATTGGTTATTATTTCTTTGGGCAGAGTAGGGATTAATGGAAATTGAATTTAAACGCATATATTTAACCTTCTATATATCTGTAACTCGATTATAAAAACTTCTAAAGAAAGAAAATTGCTATTTTAATTTAATTCTTTTACATTTCTTAAAAAAAACAAAATAACAAGGGAATCGACGCCTTTGATTTCATCTTAATGTAAAATATAAAAAACGATGGATTTTTGAAATAATGCCTTATAAAGATTTAACAGAATTCGTAAACAGACTTAAAGACGAAAATGAGCTTCTCGAAATTTCCGCAGAAGTTGACTGTGAGCTTGAAATTACCGAAATCACTGACAGAGCTTCAAAAGAAAAAGATTTTCCCAACAAGGCTCTGTTATTCCAGAAGGTCAAAGGATATGATTTGCCGGTTCTTACTAATGCAATGGGCTCTTTTAACAGAATGAATTCGGCTCTCGGTGTAAACAGCCTGAGTGAAATTGCTGACAGAATAACAGATTTAATCAATCTTAAAATACCTGAAGGAATAACCGATAAAGTCGCAATGCTTCCGAAACTGCTTGAAATGAACAGCTTTTTGCCTCAGATTGTAAAAGACGCCCCCTGTCAGGAAGTTGTCATAACTGATTTAACACAGCCGATACTCGATAAACTGCCTATTCTGAAATGCTGGCCAAATGACGGAGGAGCATTTATCACACTGCCGCTTGTTTTTACAAAAAATCCCGTTACGGGCATCAGGAACTGCGGAATGTACAGGATGCAGAAGTATGACAACACCACAACCGGTATGCATATTCATCCTCACCATGACGGGGCAAAAAATTTGAGCGAAGCAAAAAAACCAGGAAAAAAACTCGAATGCGCCGTTGCTCTCGGCGGTGACCCTGCGGTAATATACAGCGCGACTGCCCCGATACCTTTTGGTATTGATGAAATGCTCTTTGCGGGGTTTTTGAGGAAAAAGCCCGTTAAGCTCGTTAAATGCAAAACCGTTGATTTGGAAGTACACGCGGACTGTGAAATTGTACTCGAAGGTTACATGGACACAGATGAGTTAAGATTAGAAGGACCGTTTGGCGATCATACCGGATGTTACAGCGGCGCTGATATGTTTCCGGTTTTTCATATAACAGCAATGACACATCGAAAAAATCCTATTTATCCTGCGACAATTGTTGGCAAGCCTCCTCAGGAAGACTGTTATATGGGCAAGGCAACCGAGAGAATATTTTTGCCGCTGATACAACAAATACTGCCAGAAATTGTCGATATGAACTTGCCGATTGAGGGAGTGTTTCATAACTGTGCGATAATCAGCATCAAAAAAAGCTTTCCCGGTCATGCCCATAAAGTAATTTCCGCAGTGTGGGGGCTTGGTCAGCTTATGTTTACGAAGTTCGTCATAATTGTTGACGATGATGTTGATGTCCGGAATATTTCCGAAGTCAGCCACAGGGTTTTTAACAATACCGACCCTTCAAGAGACTGCATAATAACAAAAGGACCTCTTGATATTCTTGATAACGCTTCAGATGCTGTCGGCTACGGCGGCAAAATGGGGATAGATGCCACGAAAAAATGGCAGTCAGAAGGCTTTCCTCGTGAATGGTCTGACGAAATAATTATGGACGAAAAAGTCAAAAATAAGGTTTCTGCAAAGCTTCAGGAATTTTTAAATCCGCAGACTTAATATTACAGGAGGCACATGCGATACGCTCAGGTTATTGTTGATGTTCCGAATTTAAACGCAAGGACGTTCAGTTATCTTATACCGGACGAATTGAAAAACCTTGTTCAAATCGGGATTCCTGTTCTTGTCCCTTTTGGGAGCCTTGGCGTAGTGAACGCTTATGTGACGGGGTTCAGCAACTATTTGCCGGAAGGAATTAAAGCGAAGCAGATATACGAAGTCCTTGACGAAAAGCCTGTTTTTGACCTTGAATATTTGAGATTCCTCGAATGGGTTTCGAATTATTATATCTGTGATTTGCCGACCGTTATAAATGCTGCAGTTCCGGTTAATTTCTTTTCAAAAGCAAAGCGGCTTGCGGTTTTAAATGAGAATATACTTGATGATTTGAAATTATCAAAAGACGAGCAGATTATCCTTTCCAATTTAAAAGAAAAAAATGAAGCAGTAATCGGAACTCTGCAAAAAAAATCCAAAATTGCTTCCTCAAAGTTTTATGAAGCACTTCGAAAACTCAGAAGCAAAAATATTATTGAAGTTAAAAATGTAACCGAAGAAGAAAAAGTCAGGCAAAAAACCGAAAAATACATACACCTGCTCAATAAGGAAACAGAAAACAAAAGATACAAAGAGATTTTGCAAACGCTCGAAAATCTCGGGGGCAAAGCAAAGTTTTCAGAATTCCTCAAAACAGCAAAGACCACTTCCGATACCGTTAAGAAACTTGCCGAAAACGGGAATCTTGAAGCCGTTCAGGAAGAAATTTACCGAAATCCCTTAACGGTTTTTGAAATTGATAAAAGGGAAGACTTTTTAAAGCTGAGCAAAGAGCAGGAAAATGCTTATAAAAGAATTATTGAAGCCGCAATAAACAAAGATTCTCAGCCGTTTCTTCTCTACGGAGTAACAGGCTCAGGCAAAACCGAAGTGTATTTTCATGCGGCAAAAAAAGTCATCGAAGAAGGCAGAAATGTTATTTTTCTAACTCCCGAAATTGCTCTTGCAAGCCAGCTGGCGTATCGTACGGCTAAAAGGTTCGGTACGGAAAAAGTTGCAATATGGCACAGTGCATTGTCGGAAGGTGAAAAATTCGATATTTGGCAGAGAATTAGAAATAACGAAATCAAAATAATCGTCGGTGCGCGATCGGGAATTTTTGCTCCCATAAAAAATATCGGGCTTATTGTCGTTGATGAAGAACACGAAAGCTCTTACAAACAGACATCGCCTGCTCCCAGGTATAACGCAAAAGAGCTTGCGGTTGAACGAGCAAAGAGAGAAAATGCGGCGGTGGTTTTAGGAACTGCAACGCCGGATATAACAACATATTATAGGGCGTCTAATTCCGACCGTGTTTTAAAGCTGCCTGAAAGATTCGGCGATGCCGACCTCGCCAAAACCATGGTTATCGATATGAAGGCAGAATACCCTAAAGGCAAAAGAAGTATTTTTTCTACCGCACTACACAATGCAATCGAAAAGAACCTTCAGGAAAAAAAACAGTCAATAATTCTAATAAACAGAAGGGGATTTTCAACTTATACGTTCTGCGCTTTATGCGGATATGTCGCGGAGTGTCAAAAATGTTCAATTCCTCTTATTTTGCATAAATCAGGGCACAGGCTCCGCTGTCATTACTGCGGTTTTGAAAGAGATATAATCTCACACTGCCCTAGCTGTTCCGGCAAGACAATGATTTCACAGGGGCTCGGAACACAAAGAGTGGAAGAAGAGTTCAGAAAAGAATTCCCTGATGCTGTTTGCGCCAGACTTGACAGCGATGTTATGACAAAAAAGAATGCCCATATTCAGATTTTGCGGGATTTTGAAAAAGGATTAATTGATGTTCTTATTGGAACTCAAATGGTGGCAAAAGGGCTTGATATTCCCAATGTTACTTTGGTCGGGGTATTAACGGCAGATACGCTTTTTAATTTCCCTGATTTTCGCTCCAGCGAAAGAGGGTTTCAGCTTTTAACACAGGTTGCCGGAAGAGCCGGAAGGGGTGATTTCAAAGGAAAAGTTTATTTTCAGACATTCTCGCCGGATTATTTTGCAATAACAAGCGCGAAGGAGCAGGATTATTTGACCTTTTATGCATCAGAAATACAGGAGAGGAGCCGTTTTGAATACCCGCCTTTCAGCAATATTATCAGATTTATCGTAAGCTCTAAAAATGAAATCAGGGCTCAAAAATTTGCTGATGAAATTGCGTATAAATTAAACCTGCTTGTGGATTCAAGAGGAATTAAAGAAAAGCTGGAAGTTTTAGGACCAACGCCGTGTATTATTTCGAAAATTAAGAACGAGTTTCGTTTTCAGATAATTATTAAAAACAGGATGGACGAAAAAGGGCATTTGATAATATCGGCATTTATTTCCAAATTCAAAATCCCCGAGGATATTAGATTTTTGGTTGACGTTGATCCTGCCGATATGCTTTAAAGTTAATTTAAAGTAATGTTCATTAATCTCATCAATTTTTCAAGATAAATATTTAATTCTTTTACTGGCTTAACAATAATGAGGTTCTGTGAAGCAAGTCTTCGCATCAGTTCAATAGGACTACCGCCTTGCAAATCTAAAGGGAGTTCTCTAAAAGGAGAAGGGGCTTTGCCTCCTTGAGTCCTGAACGGTAAAGTATTTTTTATAGCATTCCACTGCCTTTGTGCTGTTTGCAAAAGTAAAACATCATCACCGGTTACCAAGGCAGTTAAGGTTACGCCATTTTTTCTTTCCCCGTCAAGAAACAGCTGAGGAAAAAAACTGTCCGCCAAAATCTCTGATGTTTTTACTCCTCTGATTGCAGGCAATTTTGCGGTGCTTTTTATCAATTCTATACCGCCAAAGTTTTGAGAATGGCTAATTCCAAACACTTTAAATTTTTCCATAACACACATAATCCTTCCAGCTTTAAATCTTATATATAAAAACATCAGAGAGCTTTTATTTGATA
>CAZEDP010000014.1:0-15599 GCA_964511035.1 uncultured Gammaproteobacteria bacterium | reverse complement strand
ACATTGCGCAGTATGAATACGGAACAAATACAACTGTTATTACCGACAAATACATATGGGCGTCACCTGAAGTTGTTGCCGCATATATAGTTCATGAAAGCGTTCATTCACGGGACAATGATCCCTTTACGTCTATCGCGGAAGAGCAGGACGCTTACAGAGCAGCGGTAAAGTTTTGGATAGAAAACAGCAGAGGCATTAAAGATCCCGAACTTGATTATGCAAAGAATTTATATTTAAGCGATCCTGTCGATTTGGACCGAAAAGTTGAACAGGTATATTCTTCAAGAGACAAATCCATGCCGACCAGTTCGCCCGGTCATCTAAGAATAAGTTATCCTGATATTAAAGGCGTTCAGTCAGATATAGAAAATGTTTTTATGTACATAAAGAGCAAAATCCCTACCTCGTATCAAAGCTACACTGTCAGCTATGACGGCGGTCTGACTGATGATTTGCTCAGATAGTTTAAATTTGTTTCAACAGCACAACGCAGTGGCATGAAATGGCTTTGCCTTCGCCGACGGCATCCAAACCTTCGTTTGTTGTCGCTTTTACTGATATATTATTTTTATCAATACCTGTTGTTTCTGAAAGTTTGGCTCTTATTTCATCTATGAAAGGTAAAAGTTTGGGCTTTTCTGCCAGAACGGTCGCATCAATGTTGGCTATTTCATAGCTGCTGTTTTTTATAAGTTTTAATACTTCTTTTAAAAGTTCAATACTGCAGGCGTCTTTATACTTTTTGTCGTCGGGAGGAAAGTATTTTCCTATATCGCCCAGTGCCAGTGCCCCCAACAAAGCATCCATTACGGCATGAGTAAGAACATCGGCGTCAGAATGACCTAAAAGACCCTTTTCAAAAGGTATTTCAATACCGCCTAATATCAGTTTCCTGTCTGTTTCCAGCCTGTGAATGTCATAACCGTGTCCTATTCTGAACTTTTCCATAATTAAGCACTCCCGAAAACAAATTTTTCAATGGCAAGCGCGGCTCCGTCATTATCAACCGTTTCGGTTACATAATCAGCAGCTCTTTTGACGGCATCAACTCCGTTGCCCATAGCAACCGAAATTCCCGCCGCTTCAAAAAGCTCAATGTCATTGTCCATATCGCCGATTGCCAAAATTTCGTTTTTTTTAATTCCCCATAAACCGGCAAGAAACCTTACGGCATTTCCTTTAGAAGCTCTCCTGTCGATTATTTCGCAAAATTGCGGTGAGGAAGCCGTAACATTCAGAACTTTCCCGTATTTTTCGGACAATGTTTTCCTGATAAGAAGGATTTTGTTTGCATCATAGTCAATGGCATTGATTTTATTGGGGTTCAAATTCTCTATTTCTTCAAGATAATTGACTTTACGGTAAGTTATATTCCTTTTGCTCACATATTCTTCTAAAATCGGGCTTTCAGCTTCAACATAAAGCTCATCACCGTTAAAAAGGTTAATCTGTACTGAAAATTCCCGCAGGTCTTTTAAAAGTTCTTTTGTTATACTGCCGCTAATAGGGATATCAAGCAAAACCCTGTCGGAATTGTGAAATTCCTTTATTAAACTTCCATGATAAACAATAAGAGGGGTAGTAATGCCCACCTGCACAGCGTTGGGAACAGCAGCTTTGTACATTCTGCCACTGGAAATTACAACTTTGATACCTGCATCGACGGCTTTCTTAATCGTGTCAGCCATTTTCCGTGAAATGCAAAAACGGCTGTCCATAATCGTACCGTCAACATCAAGCGCTATTAATTTAATATCTGTTTTCATTTCCTCTGTTTCGGTTAACTTTCCAATTCTTCTTTCAAAATCCTGTTAACGCTTTCGGGATTTGCCCTACCTTTGGTCTCTTTCATAACCTGTCCCACGAAGAAACCGAACAACTGAGGCTTGCCTGATTTGTACTTTTCAACTTCAGCGGCATTATTGAGAAGCACATTTTTAACCAGTTCTCTTAATGTATCGTCATCCGAAATCTGGCTTAATCCCAGTTCTTTAATCAGTCCTTCGGGATTTCCGCCTTTTTCCATAAGAGTTGTAATGATTTTCTTTGCGATGTTGTTTGAGATAGTACCCTTATCAATGAGCTCAATTGTTGCTTTCAGGCTTTCGGGAAGAAGTTTTGTTTCATTAATCGAGATTTTGTTCTCTTTCAGATAAGCGGCTATGTCGCCTGTGAGCCAATTTACTACGGCTTTGATATTTGAGCAGCTTTCGGCGGTTTTGTCGAAGAAAACAGCTGTTTCGTTTGATTCGACTATTACTCCCGCATCATATTCCGATAAGCCTAATTCGTTGATGTATCTGTCTTTTTTTGCCGCGGGAAGTTCGGGAAGAGTTTTTCTGATTTCTTCAACCCAGTCTCTGCCAATCTCAAGCGGCATCAAATCGGGATCAGGGAAATATCTGTAATCATGAGCTTCTTCTTTGCTCCTCATAGAGATTGTGATGCCTTCGTCTTCTTTCCAGAGGCGGGTTTCCTGAACAATTCTTTCGCCTTTTTCGGCTAAGGCAGTCTGTCTTTCCACTTCATATTCAAGAGCTTTTTGAAGAGCTTTGAAACTGTTCATATTCTTGACTTCGGCTTTTGTGCCGAATTCCTTTTGTCCGAAAGGTCTGATGCTGATGTTGGCATCGCATCTCAGGCTTCCTTCTTCCAGATTTCCGTCGCAGACTCCCAAATATCTTACAATGTTGCGAAGCTCTTCCATATAAGCCTTTGCTTCTTCAGGAGATGAGATATCGGCTTCGCTGACGATTTCCATAAGAGGCACACCGGTTCTGTTATAGTCCACAAGGCTGTATGTCGAACCTGCCAAACCTGCCGCGCCAGCGTGAACGAGCTTTCCGGCATCTTCTTCGAGATGGACTCTGTTAATCCTGATTTTTTTACCATCGATTTGCACCCAACCGTTTTTTGCAACCGGCATGTCGTACTGCGAAATCTGATAATTCTTGGGCAAATCAGGATAAAAATATTGTTTTCTGTCAAATTTTGAACGTTCCGGTATTTCGCAGTTGAGCGCAAGACCTGTCATAATGGCGAAATTAACAGCCTGCCTGTTAAGAACGGGTAAAACGCCCGGATATCCCATGCATACGGGACAAATTTGAGAGTTATGCTCCTGTCCGAATTCAGTGCCGCTGTTGCAAAATATTTTAGATTTGGTTTTCAGCTGAGCATGTACTTCCAGCCCTATTACCGTTTCGTATTTTGTCCCTAAGCCGCCTGCATCAACTGCCATGATTAATTCTCCGATTATTAAACCTCATTTACATAAATATTTTAATCAAAAAGAACCGAGAAATAAAATCAGTCCGTATCCCATTATTTAACTTAGCTTAAGATTTGGCATATTCCTCTCGCTTCAAATTCATATTTATGATAAAAGATAATAATCAGGTTAATAATTTTGCAGAGGGATTTTTTATGTCAGTTCAATTTGATTTGGGAACCAAGTACCTTGAATACAGAAAAAAAACACAGGAAGCTATTGCGGATATTAAGTTTTCGGATCCTAAAAAAGCCATTAAAGAACTTTATAAAAAATCTTACGGATATCTTCCGTCGGAAAAATCAGCTTATGACGATTATCTCGGATTAATTGTCTGTCTTGAAGAAATTGCAAAAGTTTCGCCTGAAACTGCCTTTATAATGACTGATCAAATTCTTACCCAAAAGCTTTTGCTTAAATATGGTCTTAAATACGGCATTAATAATGCAAAAAATTCCTTTAATACCGGTGATTTGTATGCGGTGTTATGCGCAGAACCTGCATTGGGCACCCTTAAGGATATGGCAACAACCGCTGTAAAAAAATCCGATAAATCGTGGCATCTTTCAGGCAAAAAAATTATAAGAAAAGAACAGCTTGATGCCGATAAGTTTATAATTTTTGCAAGAGACGAAGAAGCAAAAATCAGAATTTTTAATGTTTCGGACGGTAAAATTAAAATAAACACAACCGAAAAATCCTTCGCAGCCGGAAATCTGCACATAAATCATGCCGAATTCAATCTTGATGTTGATGATAACCAAAACGTGGCGTTTATTAACGACAATTTTGAAAGATATCTTTCCATTGCAAGGACAATGATTGCCGCTGTGGCTCTCGGTATTTCTTACAGCTCTCTGATACCTGCTGTTGAAACGGTAAAAACCGTTAAAGATGTAAATAATCAGGCTGTATCAAATTCACAGTCAGCACAGTTCAGTTTGGCAGACTTGTTTGCAGAAATGGAAGCAGCAAGAATGCTTACTTATCTCAGTGCAGACTGCGTTGACAAAAATATTCACAACATAAAATATGCAACTATGGCAAAAGTTCAGGCAACGAATGCTGCAGCTCAAATATCCACAGGCGCGCTTCAGCTTATCGGTAACTTTGGATACACTACAAATGATGATTTTGCCGACATTATCAACTCTGCTATCAGCAGTCAGATTAGAGGCGGCACAAACAGAGTGCAGAAAAACCGCATATATGAATACATGCTGGCTAAAAAATAATTTTATAAAAGGTCACAGTTAAAAAAATGCAAGAAATAAACCAAATACTAAGCAGGGCAGTTAATCCTGAGTACTTTTTGTCTGCTAAAGAAGCCGAAATTTTGTTTTCGGCTAAATCCAAAGAAGAACTCAGCGCACTGAAACAAACCGCTGATGCAGTCAGAAAAGAAATTTCCGGTGATGAAGTATCGTATATAGTCAATTTAAACGCTAATTTCACAAATATTTGCGAGTCTATGTGCTATTTTTGCGCATTTCGCAAATCGGAAAATGATTCTGACAGTTATGTGCTTGATGTTGACGAGTTTGATCAAACACTTCATGATGCCGTGAAAAAAGGCATAACGGAAGTCTGTTTTCAGGGCGGGCTTTATACAAAATTGAGATTTAAAGGCATTAATTCCAAGTCGCTTCTCGATACATACGGTAAGCTTTTGCTCAGAGTTAAGGAAACTTATCCTCAAATTCATATTCATGCCTATTCGCCGGAAGAAATCGAGTTTCTTTCCGTTATGAGCGGAAAAGATGCCCGATATATTCTCGAATATTTAAAAGACTGCGGACTGGATTCAATGCCCGGAACAGCTGCAGAAATACTTTCTGATGATATAAGGGCGTTGATTTGTCCGAAAAAAATCAAAACAAAAAAATGGGTTGAGATAATTTCACTTGCTCATCGGCTGAATATTCCTTCAACTGCCACTATTATGTACGGGCATTTCGAAACTGATTTCCACAAGGCAAAACATCTCGAAATCCTAAGAAATATTCAAAGAGAAACAGGCGGTTTTACCGAATTTGTTCCTCTGCCGTTTGTTGCCGATAAAACTTTGATTTCAAAACAAATCGTCCCTTTAACTCCTCAAGACAGGCTGAAAATGCTTGCCGTTGCGAGAATTTTCTTCAAAAACCTCATCCCTAATATTCAGGCAAGCTGGGTAAAGCAGGGTGATGCAGAAACCGCCGAAGCTCTTGATTGGGGAGTAAATGATATCGGCGGAACGCTTGGAGACGAAAGAATAACACACGCCGCAGGCGGGAATTTCGGGAAGGGCAAAGAAAAAGAAGAGCTTATCGAAATAATTAAATCAAAAGGAAGAATTCCGGTTCAAAGAGATACTCTTTACAAACCGATAAAAGACCCCGCGCTTGTTTAGTTTTTTATCACGGAAATTTATTTTTCGACGACTGAAATACTTGTTATACCGGCAGTTCTTGCTGAATCCATAACTTTGACGACCGCACCATGACTTGATTCATTGTCAGCCTGAATCAGCAAACCGTCTTTTTTGGTTTTTGCCAGATCGGTTAAAGAATACAGCAGTTGTTCGGCTGAAACATCATTATCATCAACTTTATAGGTATTATCTTTTGATACCTCAACCATAATTACTTTTGATTTGGGGTCATTTTGACCGTTATCCTGCGGTACCAAAAGACTTAACCCCTGCTGGTCAAGAAGAGGAGCAATAACCATCATAATAACCAGAAGCACCAGAAAGATGTCCGTTAAAGGGGTTATGTTTATCTCGTTGAAAGTTTTTCTGTGTTTTCTTCCGCTTACAGCCATGCCTTGTCCTCTTATTCCGAAGTGTTATCGTATTTTGAGTTGGTAATCAGTTCATCCTGCTGTTTTTTGCTTAAAGGTTCTCCTGCGACCGTCAGTTTCTCAAATCCTGCTGCCTGCGCTGCGCGCATAACCTTTATGATTTCTTTATTTTTTGTTCCTTCATCGGCTTTTACAACAACCAGTTTATTTTTCAGGCTGCCGATTTTTTCTTTAAGCTGCAGTTCGAGTTTTTCTCCTGTAGTTCTCTCGCTGTCAAGAAAGAATTCACCGCTTTTTGTAATCGAAACGATTGTTTCGTCATTTTCGATATTTGTTCCGCTGTTTATTTCAGGCATTTTTAAATTATTGTCAACTGTCTGAAACATTGGAGCAACAACCATCATTATGATTAAAAGCACCAGAAAGATGTCCGTTAAAGGAGTTATGTTTATATCGTTAAAAATTTTATCTTTTTTGTCTGATGATTGTATGCTCATGATTTTCCTTCTTAAAACTGTCTTTGCGGTCTGCTTTCAACCGTTTGGCGAAAAACATTTTGATTTGGCGCGGTTACAGGGGCGGGTTCTGTTTCGTCAGCATCTGCGAAACTCAGGAATAAAAGCTTCAAAAGCTGGAAATCGTCTTCATATCTTCTGACAACAGATTGGAATGAGTTGTAGAGAATTACTGCCACGATAGCTACGCCAAGACCGAAAGCGGTTGCTATAAGAGCGGAACCGATGCCCTGCGCAACTGCGGCACTTTGATTTCCCTGAACAGCAAGGTCCTGAAAGGTATAAAGTATTCTTACAACCGTTCCGAATAACCCCAAAAACGGAGCAACGCCGCCGATGGTACCCAGGATTGTCAAGTGACTCTCGAGTTTTCTTGCTGCAAGGCTTGTAGTGATATCAAAAGAGCGCGAAAAGTCTTTTTTGTATTCCGCAAGCATCCTTACGCCTTCTTCTGCCACTTCGCCTATGATGCCGCCAAGTTGACCGCTTAGGCTCTGCGCCCCGTCAAGGTTGTTTTTTTGTAACTCTTTTTGAAGCCTGTGGATAAACTGAACCACATCACGCTTATTTTCTTCGTAAAAAGAAAATCTGTTAATTGCTACTGCCAACGTTAAGATAGAGCAGATTAAAATCGGGAGCAATACTGCCCAGTCCTGTTTGATTGAATGAATAAGTAAATCCATATATTTTAAACCTCTCTGTTATTAAATACGTCTTAAATTAATTTGAAGTTACCCCGAAAACATTATAGTCAAAAGTAAACTCTATCTGAGCAAAGTCATCTCTGTATTCGGGAGGCAAAGTCCTGAACGGTGCGGTAATTTCTACCGAAGACAGCGCTGCTCTGTCAGTAGCAGCATCTCCTGATGATTTATAAACGCTCATACTTAACAACCTGCCGTCTCTGGCAATATTGAACAATAATACAACTCTTTTGCTGGCAGTTCCGCGCGGAGGATCCCAATTTTTCTTTATTCTGCGTTGCAACTCTCTCATATAAGGTCCCATATCGGGCTCTCTGATCGCATCTATGCCGGGCGTTCCGTTGGGATTGCCCGGACTCGGATTGCCTACATTTCCGCTTCCGTATGAATATCCGCTTGCATACCTGTTTTTACCTTTTGTGCTTCCTGTTCCGAGTACCGGCGAAGGTGAACTTTTTCCCGAATTGTTGTCAAAATACTCATTTGTACGGCTTGAAGTAGGAGATACAGCTTTTGGCATTCTTGCCGTCGGTATAGGAGTTTTGACATTTTTTTGATATGCGGTAGTTTTATTTTTCTGCGGTGTAGGTCTGGGAGGAGATGAAGGGGCTTGCCTCGATGCCGTTACCGGCGTAGGTCGGGGAGCCGGAGTTTGAGGGACACTTTTTGGAGCTGCAGGTTCTGGCTCAACAATCGGAAGGTTGGGGTTATTTTTGCCGCCTGCACGAGAGTCCCTGTCGGACCTGAATTTGGTATTTTTGTTTATCGGCGGTTGTTCCGCTTTATTTACCAAAACAAATTCAATATCTTTAATTTTTTCGGGAGGTTTTTCAAAAACGGGCCACTGAATCCCCAGAATTGCCAGTCCGCTTAATACAGCCCATATCAAAAGCACTGCTATCGGATGCAAAAGTGCTGAAACAACAAGAGCTTGAGTAAGAGAAATCTCTCTTGTATCTTGTTTCAATACATAAGGTAGCGTATAGCTTTTAGACTGCGAGTCTGATACATACTCACTTCTGTTAAGGGTTTTCATTAAAACATCCCGAAATGAATTTTATATATGACAAATTAAAAGATTAATATGCGGGTGTGGCAGTCAAGGGCTGCTCAAGAATAATGTCAATTCTGCTGTTTGCCGGAACCATAGCTTCATTGCCCTTGTCAATAAGGCTCTTGCCAAGTCCGAGTCCGCCGCCGACCGCTGTGCCGTAAACTGCACCTCTACCGACGTGTCCGCCGGATAAAGGTCCGAAGATTGTGCCGAATAATGCGCCTATCCCTGCTCCTACCGCACCTTGTTTAACGGCATTTCCTACACGGGATAAATTTGTTCCGCCCACGAGAACTCCCGTACCGTCAGCGGTTGCTATTTTGCCTGAAAGAGGTACTCTTTGTCCGTTTGGAGTAATGGCATTTGTGAAATGGATTTTTAATTTCCCGTTTTTACCGGTCAAACCGGCTTTTTCAGCAATTACTACGTTCCCTTCAATAATGCTGTTTGGCGGAATAACCTGACTACTGCCAAACATCAATCCCGAGTTCAGCATTACTGAAACAGTATCGCCCACAGTAAGAAATTCGCTGCTGATGGCGTTGGTTGTTGTGGCAGAAAGGTATGAACCTGCCGGAACTGTAACAACCCTTCCCTGGAGAGGCGGGAGTGTTTGGCTGTAATTGCCGTAATTATTGTAATTGTTATTGTAATTTGGCTGATTATTGTATTGCTGAGGGTAATTCTGATTTCCGTAGTAGTTCTGAGCCTGTACAGGCTGGTAAAGATTTGAAATTATAGCTGCCGTTAAAAGTATTAAAGCTGCTTTTGGATTATTGTTCATTTCCAACTCTCCTCTAAAATTAGTAACCAATTAAATTTTACTATACAGATAATACAATATTATACATTTTTTGCCTATATTAACCAATTATTAAGAAAAAAATATTTATTTAAAAGAGAACAACCTTATTTGGTGGGCAAATAATTATAAGCGAGAGTTATATCTTCTTTGTTAAATCTGTCTATAAGACTTTTGTAAAGCGCTCTTGAAACTTCCCATTGACTTGAAGGTTTTGTCTTAACCAATATTTTTATGTTTGCTCCGTCCGTATTTACGGAATCTATGCCTAAAAGTTCCGGAGGTTCTAAAATTAAATCTTTTAATGCTGTCTTGGATTTTTCCAGTTCTTTTCTTATTACAGTGAAGATTTTGTCAAAATCCTGATTAGGTGTAACTTTAAGGTCGATTACCGCTCTTGCCCAATGCTTTGTCATAACGGAAACAATTTTGATTTCTCCGTTGGGTATTATATGGACATTGCCTTCTAAATCCCTTAAAACAGTTGTTCGAAGAGACATATGTTCGACAACTCCCGAGTGACTGTCTGTTTTAATAACATCCCCTATCCCGTACTGGTCTTCCAGAAGTATAAACAGCCCAGTTAAAAAATCTTTAACAAGGCTTTGAGCTCCGAAACTTATTGCTAAGCCCAATACACCTGCACCGGCAAGTATTGGCGCAATATTAATGCCCAATTCACCCAAAATAAACATTATGCAGATTATTGTAATAAAAATAATAATGAAGTTATTAATAAGGGATGTAACTGTTTTTGACCTTAACTTTGCTCTTTCGTCGTGGACAAGAGATGTTTTTACAAGAAATTTCCTTAACTTTTCGGTAAAAAACATTAAAAACTTAACAACGATTAATGCTGCAAGTACAATCACAAGAATTCTTGCAGATGTTTTCAGAAATTCTTTTGTCAGAAATATTTCTTCAAAGCCCTTCCATACTTCATGTGTCAGAAAGTTTTTTATGTTATCCATAGTCAGCTCCCGTTATTTTTTGAGAATACTTTTTTAGCAGGGTGGATAAATAATCTTTCAAATTTTCTGCAAAGTCTTATAAAAGCCGGTTCCTGATATTTCATGAGCGGATCAACAAGAATTGTGACAAGTCCTATTCTTTGACCGACAAATATATCAGTTAAAGTTCTGTCCCCAACCATTGCCACTTCCGAGGGCAATAATTTCATATCTTTGATTGCTTTCAGCGTTGCTCCTCTTCTCGGTTTCTTTGCGCGGTAATAGACAGGTATTCCAACTTCTTTTTCGACCTCTTCCATATAATCTTTGTGCGGATTGTTACTTACGACCGCTAGCAGAAAATGTTCTTTAGCTTGATTAAGCCATTCTCTGATGTCTTCGGTAAGTTTTCCTGTTCTCGGCTTCATTATTGTGTTGTCGAGGTCAAAAATAAGCCCTTTTATTCCCTCTTGGATTAAGTCTTCAAAGTTAATCGAGGTTACATGGTCGGTGATATAAGTGGGTTTTAGTTTTAAAAACATATTAATCTTTCATACTCCGAATAATAGCGTCTTTCCATATTTTTACATCTTTGTCAATTTTAATATAAACCGTTTTGTTTGTGTCGGCTTTTTCTGTGCTGCTTCCGAAAATATCCTCAATGGCAATAATTTCCGATTGAATTGTTTCGTTCGGTGTCATTATTTCTATTTTTTGATTTAACATAAACTGATTTTTTACAACGACTTTAAAATTATTATTTTCAATTTTGTCTTCTATAAGTCCCATAAAATCAGCTTTTGCCGTACCTTTGCTGTTGGCGTAATTATAACGTGAAGGATCGCTAATGTTCTCGTAAAACTCCGTCGTAAAACCGCGGTTGCCTGCAAGAGAAAGCTCTTTAATCATATCTTCGGCGTTAATTTTTTCCCCTTTCAAATAAGCATCAATGGCTTTTCGATAGGCTCTTGCCGTAACCGCAACATAATAGAGGCTTTTTGTCCTGCCTTCTATTTTGAAACACTGCACTCCTGCTTCGATGAGAGCAGGTATATGCTCAATAAGTGCAATGTCCTTGGGGTTTAATATATAACACCCTTTTTCATCTTCCGTAATATCAAAATATTCTCCGGGACGCTGTTCTTCAACAAGTTTGTATCTCCACCTGCAGGGCTGGGTACAGTTTCCCCGATTGGAGCTTCTGTCAGGAGTGGTCATATATTCGCTCAAAAGACATCTCCCCGAATAAGAAATACATAAAGACCCGTGTACAAAAGCTTCTAATTCAATATCCGGTACTTTTTGAGAAATTTCGCGGATTTCGTTGAGCGAAAGTTCTCTTGCCAGAATAACCCTTGCTATGCCGTTATCATGCCAGAATCTTACCGTCTCATAGTTGAGGTTGTTTGCCTGAGTGCTGACATGCAGAGGTATATCGGGACAATGTTTTTTCAGGACGTTATAAACGCCAAAATCGCTGAATATAAATGCGTCGGGTTTTTCTTCTTTCAAAATCTCAAGAAATTGCGGAAGTTTATTGATATCATCGTTTTTGGCAAAAATATTTACCGTAACATAAGCTTTTATACCTGCTTCATGAGCTTTTTTGATTGCCTGAACAATATTATCGGCAGTGATTACTTCACCTGCTTTCATGTACCTTAAACTGTAATCGCCTATGCCGAAATATGCGGCATCAGCGCCGTATGCGGCGGCATAATGAAGTTTTTCGATGTTGCCGGCCGGCAGTAATAGCTCTGGTTTAATCATTATTTCCAATTTTGTTATTACTTATTCAATATTATATTTGGAATATGGGCTATTTTAAAGAAAGCGCTTAGAATGCCGATTTTTGGGCAATGGATGTAAGAGTTGTTATTGTTTCGTTAAAATCAGCTTTTTCCGAAGTTTTTTGTTTGAGGAAAGAATTCACTTCGTCAATTAGGCTTATGGCATTGTCAATTTGAGCGTCTGTTCCTTTTACGTAAGCTCCGATGTTTATTAAGTCGGCATTTTTGTTATAAACGGCAAGGAGATTGCGGATTTTGCCGGCGGCGTCAAGATGCTCCTGAGTTGACACTTCAGGCATTACTCTGCTGAGGCTTCCCAATATGTCAATCGCCGGATAGTGGTTTTTATGGGCTAAATCTCTCGATAATATGACGTGACCGTCAAGAATCCCTCTTACAGTGTCGGATATCGGCTCGTTAAAATCGTCACCTTCAACCAGAACTGTATATAAGCCGGTTATTGTTCCTTTGTCGCTTGTGCCGGTTCTCTCTAAAAGCTTCGGCATCAGCGCAAAAACCGAAGGGGTGTAGCCTCTCGTTGCAGGGGGTTCGCCGATAGCAAGTCCGACTTCTCTTTGAGCCATTGCAATACGTGTAACGGAGTCGAGCATAAAAAGCACGTCTCTGCCCATATCTCTGAAATATTCCGCGATACTTGTAGCTACATGAGCGGCTTTGATTTTAACGAGCGAAGGTTGGTCTGATGTTGCGACAACTACCACAGAACGCTTCAAGCCCTCTTCACCGAGCGAGTTTTCTATAAATTCTCTGACTTCTCTGCCCCTCTCTCCTATTAGGGCGATTACGTTGATATCAGCGCTGGTATTTCTGGCTATCATACCTAAAGTTGTGCTTTTGCCTACGCCGCTTCCTGCAAATATCCCCATCCTCTGTCCTTTTCCGATAGTTGCAAAAGCATCGACGGATTTCACTCCCATAACAAGTGCTTCTTTAATTCTTTTACGGGTTAGAGGGTTTATTTTTTTAATTTTTGTCGAATAATGCCTTCCCTCTCTTATTTCGCCCATTTCATCCATGGGTTTTCCGAGACCGTCGAGAACTCTACCGGTGAGTTCTGAACCGACTTTAACCCTTAGCGGTCCGCCGGTATTAGCAACAGTCGCCCCGGGTCTTAATCCTTCCATATCTCCAAGCGGCATCATAAGGACTTTTTCGCCTTTAAAACCCACAACCTCTGCCCATACCGGTTTTTCGTCCATATTAGGGTAAATATAGCAAAGGTCGCCTATACTTGAAGTAGGTCCGTCGGTTTCAATTACCAGACCGATTATCTGGGTAACTTTGCCTATTTCTTTGAAGGTATTTAGCTTTTTAACGGATTCTTTGTATTTCGAAAAATCCAGCATCCTACTCCCCTGTCTGCATAATTAAAGTTAAAGATTCAAGAAATGTCTTTCCGCTTTTTCTATATATTTCCAAATCGCTAACCGTTACTTTATTTATTTTAATACGTTTTATTGTTCCTTTGGGGTTTTTTGGATTTTTTTCCCCCATTGATGCTAGGGCGTGGATAATGTAAAATCTGCCTTCATTTTCGCCGAGGTAGAGCATTACATGCCCGGGCATAAATAAAATCGCGCCGGCTTGAGTATTTCTGAGGATTTCTTTCTTTTCTTCAGGATTTAAAGAAGAAACATCTATGCTCTTAAAAGGAAGCTGTTCCTGCTGAGAGCTGTTTCTCGGAAAAATAAAACCGAAGGAGTTGAATATATTGAGTATAAAACCTGAACAGTCCGTTGCATTGAACATTCCGCCCCAACCGTATCTTTGTCCGTACATTTTAAAAGCCTGATTGATAATATTTGATTTTGAATATTCCAAATATCCTTTGTTAAGATTTTTTTCTGAATGTAAAGAAGTCAAAATAAACTTAATGAAACCATTTTTGTCTTTACATGGAATAAGCGCAAAATAACTGCCGCTGAAATTGTCTTTTAAAACCGGTATTTTAGCGCCCAATTGAAACAGAATACCCCTGATTTTAACGACTTTGGAGTTTGTTACAAAAAACTCGGTTGTGTTAAGAAAATCCGTAAAATCGTCCCTGCTCTTGAAATAAGCTGTATCTTCGGAAGGAAGCCAGCCGCGGCAGTTATAAGTTTGAACAAAATGCCATTTGCCGTCCTTAGTTGTGTTCAAAATAATGACAGGCTGTGCAGGATCAACGGCTGTTTCCTGAAGCATGTCAAATTCTTTGTCTTTCGGCGTTTCAAAAATACCTTCCCGTGTCGGCAGTGTTCTCAGATTTGTTCTTCTGAGCGTCAAAGCGTATTTGACTTCGATTTCTTTTGCTTCGGGAAGGTTTCTGTAATCGAGAAGTTTTTTCAAATATCGGGAAGTTAGATGCTTTCCCCTATAAAACAAAGCCGTTTGTGAAACCTGCATCGAATTGATTTGTCGGGATACTTCCTCCGCCGATACTTTTTCTTCGTATGAACTTAAATTAGAAATAAAATCCAGCTTTTGCAGTGTTTTATCGTTAAAAGCCGTTATTTCATCTGAAGTCATTAAAATTTGTTCGGAATTTGCTGCTTTTTGAATCCAGAAATCAGCGTTATTACTTGGGTTTACAGCTAAATCTTTACAAAGCGCGGATTTTGTTAACGAAATTAAAATACAGAAAATTATTAATGTTTTTATTTTTCTTAATTGCATTTAAAATCTCTATTTGACGTTATTTTATTTTTAATATGTATATTAAAATTTGTAAAGAAAAATATTAATTCAGAATAGGCTTCAAACACTAGATTATAGGCTTTTCAAAAATTTACTTTATAGCGGAATATCAATTTTTAACTTTTTGCGTTTTTAATAGTTTGGGTATGTATTAAGGGTTTTTATGGTTCAGGTACAAAGCAAAAATATAGCTCAGGAAATAATACAGGGCTGGCATCAAAAAAAACTTGCGGAAATTAATTATCAGCCTCCCTCAGGAGCCCCAAAGCCTGCAAGAAAAACTGATACTTTTGAGCCGTCTGTTAAACCGTCTGAAAAGAAAAGCCGCTTCTCTCTTTCTCCGGGCTTGCTGCTGTTGATTACCGGCATCGGCGCACTGCTTTTGGCTTTGTTCTTGAGACGCAGAAAGGGAGCAAAACCTGCCGAAGTCATTGAGAAAGCAAAAGAAATTAAAAAAATTGCTGAAAATAATCTTCCCGAAGTTTTGAAACCTGAACAGATAAAGAAAAATATTGAAACTTCGCTCGGGATAAGACTCACTGAAAAAGCTGCCGAAAAAGCACTTGAAAAAGACAAAAAAATGTTTGAAAAGAACGGTTTTTATATTTTTGACAGGGTATTTAACAAAACCGAGAAAGCCCAATCTTTCCTTGGCTCTCGCAGGGCTGATTATATGGTGGTGGAATTCTGGAGACTTGCTGAAGAAGCTATAGTTAGAGGCGATATAGTTGAAGCGGAACAGCATTTGTATAACTGTATCAAAATCGGTTCTCCGTTCGTAAGACAAAATACAAACTTGATGAGCAAATTAAGAGAACTGTACAAAAATAATCCTCAGACAGCTTTCAGATATCGAAATGAATTCGCTCAAATCAGCAAAGAAGCCTAGCTGTTTTTCTTTTTCTTTGCTTTGGAATTATTGATTTCTATGGTTATTTCTTCAATTTTTTCTTCGGTAAGAATGGTTTCTTCGGCTTGCTGAAGGAGTTGTTTTGTAATTTCCTCAATTTGAGTTTCAAGCCTTGCATC
>CAZEDP010000013.1:0-16716 GCA_964511035.1 uncultured Gammaproteobacteria bacterium | reverse complement strand
TTACCATTAATCTTTCTCAAGGCGCAATTACTATGTCAAAAGAAAAGGTTATTGTTAAAAGATTGAATGCAATTCAGAATTTTGGCGCAATAGACGTTTTATGTTCAGATAAAACAGGGACTATTACTCAGGATAAAATCATTCTGGAAAAACATGTCGATTTATCGGGAAATGAAAGTCAAAAAGTCTTTTTATACGCATACCTGAACAGTTTTTATCAGACAGGATTAAAGAACCTACTGGACAGAGAAGTATTAAAACATTCAGAAACTCATAATTTACTCGAAATTAACGGAAAATTTAACAAAATTGATGAGATACCGTTTGATTTTAATAGGAGAAGAATGTCGGTTGTTTTACGGTCGAAAGATAAAAAAGATATTTTGATATGCAAAGGTGCTGTAAAAGAAATTTTTGACGTGAGCGTTAAAGGCGAATCGGGAGATATTAAGTTTGACCTGGATAAAAGTTACTTGGACAGATTAACTAAAGTTGTTCACCAGTTGAATTCTGACGGTTTTAGAGTAATAGCCGTAGCCTATAAAGAACTGGAAGACGGTAAACTCTCCTTTACCAAGGATGATGAGTCTGATTTAACTATGTTGGGCTACATAGCTTTTCTGGATCCGCCAAAAGACTCTGCTGCGGAAGCAATGGATAATCTTGCCAAGCTGGGTATAAAAGTTAAAATTTTAACCGGTGATAATGAAACTGTCACCAAAAAAATTTGCAAAGACGTAAATTTGCCGTTTGATAAAGTTTACACAGGCTCTGATATAGAAAAAATGTCGGATGAAGAGTTCTTAACCTCTGTTGAAGAAGCATCAATTTTTGCAAAACTTACACCTGAACAAAAAGGGAAAATAATAACAGCCCTTCGTCATAACGGTCATGTCGTAGGTTTTTTGGGTGACGGCATTAATGATTCTACCGCGTTTAAAGCGTCCGATGTCGGCATTTCGGTTGACAGTGCTGCAGATATTGCGAAAGATACAGCTGATATCATCCTGCTTGAAAAAGATCTTATGGTACTTGGAAAGGGTGTAATCAGAGGACGACAAGTTTTTGCAAATATTACCAAATATATAAAAATGGGAGCAAGCTCTAATTTTGGAAATATGTTCAGTATCCTTGGGGCATCTGTTTTTTTACCGTTTCTGCCAATGCTTCCAATTCAAATTATTGCCAACAATATGCTTTATGATATTTCACAGGCAACTATTCCAACTGATACCGTCGATGAAGAATATCACGAAAAACCCAGAAAATGGAAAATTGAATCTATCGGCAAATTTATGATTTTTATGGGACCTGTCAAATCACTATTCGACTACATAACTTTTTTTATGCTCCTGTTCGTATTCAATTCTTGGAATAATCCGTCATTGTTTCAAACAGGCTGGTTTGTCGAAGCTGCCGTTTCTCAAATGTTAATTATTCTTGTCATTCGAACGGCGAAAATTCCCTTCTTTAAAAGCCATGCCGGCACACCTTTGCTTTTGAGCACCGTATCTGTCATTCTGTTCGCATTGTGGCTCCCGTCATCGCAATTCGCATCTTCTATGGGTTTAGTCGCTTTGCCTGCCGTTTATTGGCTCATTCTCCCGCTGATTATGACTGCATTTCTCTTCTTGACTTCGGCAGTGCAATATTGGTTTATTAAGAAGTACGGTATGATATAACACAAACAATATCTGTTATTTGGCTTTGTTTATTACTCTAAATGAATTAAACATGCCGGTTTGAGCTTTCTTATGATTTGGATCAAGTGAAAGGTATTTTTTGAAATTATTAATGGCAGCTTCATGTGCTCCGTTTGAAGCCAACCTGCTGGCAAGATTATAGTAATACTCAGGGTCATTGTCGTACTGATATGGCGCACCATGTTTTATTGAAGAACTGATACTCTGTTCCGTATTATTCTGAACCGATGCTTCTTTTGCAAGTTCTAATGCAATTGTGAGCGACAATCTTGCATTATGATGGTCCGGTTGAAGAAACAGTACTTTTTCAAACTGTTTAATTGCATCATCGTATTTACCTTGCTCGGCAAAAAATAAACCTGTTGAATAATATTTTTCCGGGTCTTCGTTTCTGCTGTTGTTAATTTGAGTGATTATGTAATACAGCGCTGTTTTAGCTTCTTTATGATTTGGATTAATTTGTAAGCACTTTTTAAAGTCGGTCAATGCACTCTGATAATCTCGTTTAGTTTGATGGTTAATTCCTGTTTTATAATATGCCTCGGCATCTTCAACTTTTTCTTGTGATTGAGGTTTAGGAGTTGCCGTTTTATTTTGAGCTGCTGTCATAAGCTCAATTGTAATTTCCCTCGCCAGAGCAGCTTCGATGTTATTCGGGTCAAGTTCAAGGCACTTTCTGAAATTATCTAATGCTTCTTCAAAATGACTTTGCTCTGCAAGAAAAAGACCTATACTGTAATACTTCGCAGGATCATCAAGCGTTTTCTCATTGATTGTTCCCATAAGTTGGGCTAAAGCATCTTTAATATACTGGTTTTCGGGTGCAAGCAGCAGGGCTTTGTTTATACACTCGCATGCATGCTCCAAATCGCCCATTTCACTGTAAACAACTCCAAGGTTGTAGTAACCGTTGAAGTCCAACGGCTTTATTCGCACTGAATTATTGAAACAGTCAATAGCTTTCGTATAATGCTTTTTTTCTATGTATATTAATCCGAGGTTATAATGTGACTCGCTGTCATTGGAATTGAAATCGAGTGCTTTTTGAAAACTTTGAACTGCCCTGTCCAAATCCCCCATTTTGTACTGAACCAACCCAATATTATAATAAACCTCGTATTTTTCAGGATTCTCCGCAACACATCTTTCAAAGGACTGAAGAGCCTGATCGTATCTGCCTTCTTCGAAGTGCTTTGTTCCTGCATCATAAAATATATTATTCAAATTATCCATGCAAGGTTCCGAAACCTATGTGTCTGCCGTGTTATCAATAAATATCTTGAACCAAAACCGTGAAAAAGATAACTTTAATATCCTTTTTATATTATAACAAATATTTTAAAAAATTTTAATATAATTTAAAGATAAAGGGTTAATTTTTCTTGGATATTTTAGACCACGAATCTCTTAAAGTAACAATTCTGTTAAATACCGGTTTCTCAGCACTGTAATCACTATCCTTACAAAAATATCCCTGTCTCTCAAACTGGTACCAACCGCTAAATTTATCATCCATAACACTTGGTTCAATGAAACAATTATTAAGCACTATTAATGATTTGGGGTTTAGAGAGGCGATAAAATCATCAGGGTTTTCTTCAAGCAAAAGTCTGTCATATAAACGCACTTCAGCCTGAACGGCATGTTCAGCAGAAACCCAATGAATCGTACCTTTTACTTTTTTGCCGCTTGTGTCCGTACCGCTTTTGGATTGTTGGTCATAAGAACATCTTAATTCAACAATTTCACCTGCATCGTTTTTGATTACCCGGTCGCATTTAATAATGTAAGCATGCCTTAATCTGACTTCGCTTCCGGGTGACAGGCGGTAATAACCCTTAGGAGGTTCTTCAAGAAAATCTTCGCGTTCAATATAAATCGTTCTCGAGAAAGGCAGTTTTCTTGTACCTTCTTTAGGCACATCATGCGGATAATATGAAGCATCAAGCCATTCAACCTGATTTTCGGGGTAATTCTCAATTACAACTTTTAACGGGTTTAATACACACAGAACTCTGGGAACTTTTTGATTAAGATCGTCTCTTATGCAGAATTCCAGTTGAGCCATATCGACCACACTGTTTGCTTTTGCTATGCCGATGCTGTCACAGAAATTTCGTATTGCTTCCGGCGTGTAACCGCGTCGTCTTAACCCTGAAAGTGTCGGAAGTCTTGGGTCATCCCAACCGCTAACATAATTATTTTCGACGAGTTCCAGTAATTTTCGCTTGCTCATAATTGTATAATTTAAATTTAAGCGGGCAAATTCGTATTGATACGGTCTTGGCAGAGGAAGTTCAAGCTCATCAAGAATCCAGTCGTATAACTCACGATTATTTTCAAATTCAAGCGTGCATATTGAATGAGTAATCCCTTCAATATAATCCGACAGGCAGTGGGCAAAATCATACATCGGGTAAATACACCATTCATCACCTGTTCTGTAATGATGCGCGTGTCTAATTCTGTACAGCAGAGGATCTCTCATTTTCATATTGGGAGATGACATATCGATTTTTGCTCTGAGAACATGTTCTCCGTCCTTAAAGTCGCCGGCTCTCATTCTGTTGAAAAGTTCAAGGTTTTCTTCAACAGAGCGGGTTCTGTAAGGGCTTTCAGTACCCGCCTGAGTAACCGTTCCCCTGTATTCTTTGATTTCCTGTTCGTTCAGACTGCAAACATAAGCTTTTCCCATTTCAATCATTTTCACTGCAAATCCGAAAAGCTTTTCGAAATAATCGGATGCAAAGAACATTTTATCGTTCCAGTCAAATCCAAGCCATTTAACGTCATTTTTGATAGATTCGACATATTCCATGCTTTCTTTGGTAGGATCGGTGTCATCAAAACGCAAATGAGTAATTCCGCCTTCATAATCAGCGGCAATTCCGAAATTAAGACATATGGATTTGGCATGTCCTATATGCAGATAACCGTTCGGCTCAGGGGGAAATCTGGTAATTACCTTTCCGCCGTATTTGCCCGTTCTGATATCTTCATTAATAATATTTCTCAAAAAATCAGTTTTTTTCGCCGAATCGTTGTTGTCTGTCATTTGTAGCACTGCTCCGTTTCTTCATATTATCATTATGAAAAGTTTAGCATAATATCTTTTGCTTGAGATAATCCAAAAAAATGGCTCTTTTGTGCTTATTGCAAAATAATCAAAACCAGACCATAACATCAAAAAATATTATATGACTTTCTAATGTAAAAGATGAATTTCTGATTTATCTTTCAAATAACAATTTATTTTGAAAATTTTGGGGTTTTATTATGAGTAAGGTTCAAATTATCGTTTCAAGCTGCAGCAGACGAAGTTTAGAAATAGAGCAGATGAAAGACTTTTTTGAGGGCAACGGGTATAGTGTTTCGGACGATAACTGGAATATTGATACAAATGCCGATTATATTCTGCTCAATACCTGCGCTTTCACAAAAGCTGCCGAGGATTTCGGCATTGAAACTCTGCGAAAAATTCAAAACAAAATTAAACCGACTGCTAAAGTCATTGTGTGCGGCTGCATGCCTGAAATAAACAAAGAACGCCTCACTGAAGAGTTTGACGGGGAATTTTTCGGTCCTCGTTCATACGAAAATTTAAATGAAATATTCAAGCCTGAAAAAAAATTTCAGGAATTCAGGCGTCCAAACACTCTTAAAAAATCACTTTTGTGCAAGCTAAAGGATGATATAGACAAAACAGCCGATGTAATAAAAACTTTTGACGGAAGTTTGTCCGGCCTCGTCTATGTTGCTAAACAATTATCAAACGGAATGAGCAAAAGATTGATTCAAAAAATTGCCAACATTGAAAGCTCGAAAATATTTTATATTCAAATTCAGGAAGGCTGTCCTATGCATTGCGCCTACTGCGTTATAAGGCTCGCTATCGGCGGGCTGAAAAGCAGAGGAATATCGGAAATTATAGAAGAATTTCAGGAAGGGTTAAATCAGGGATACAAAAACTTTCAGTTGTTGGGCGATTGTGCCGGAGCTTACGGTCTTGATATAGGGGTTAATCTTGGCATTCTTCTTAATGAATTTTTGAAATTTGATAAAGAATTCAAACTTGATATAACTGATATTTCGCCTAAGTATCTTCAGTTAATGAAAGATCCGCTTATGAAACTGTGCCGAATGAACAAAATCTCGAGTTTTTATATTCCTATTCAGTCCGGCAGTCCGAGAATATTGGAACTGATGGGCAGACAATGCGATGTGGATAAACTCAAACAAGATTTAACAGATATTCGAAATTCTTCAGACAAATTTGCTTTTGGGACTTCGGTGATAGTGGGTTTTCCCTCTGAAACACAAGAAGAACTCGAGGAAACAATAGCTTTCTGCAAAGACGTCGGCTTCAACTGGGTATGGTGCCATAGTTTCTCCGCAAGACCGGAAACTAAGGCTGCTGAAATGCCAAATCAAATCAACGAACAGGAAATACTTAACAGATCTGAATATTTTAAATCAGTTCTAAAAGAAAAGGTACTTGTTACAAATGCTCAGGATACTGCCGGAAGCAAAACCTGTCAGGGATGATAACTATACTACATTTCCATATTCATTTGAGTGAACTGGACAATTTTATTTTTGCCCCTGGATTTTGCCGCATATAGGGAATGCTCGGCATATCTGACGAGAGTTTGAGCTGTTTCGTCATCAATATCAGCCGGGAACGGATAGCTTGATATTCCGCCGCTGATTGTAACAATATGTCTTTCTTCTTCTCCTTCAGGGATAAATTCCATTTGAGCAATATCTGCTCTTAATCTGTCGGCAAAGACATACGCGCTTTCTTCATCGGTATTCGGAAGAAGGAGCATAAATTCCTCATCCCCGTATCGCGTAACAATATCTTCTTTTCTGGCGTGTTTATTCAGCATCGAAGTGACGGATTTTAACAACACATCACCCCAATCATAGCCGTAAATATCGTTAACCGATTTGAAATAATCAATATCAAGCAACAATAAGGATAAAGGTATATTATAACGTTTTGAACGGGATAATTCAGCTTCCAGTCTCTGGTGGAAATAAGTCCTGTTATAAAGTCCGGTTAGCTCATCAGTTGTGGATACTATTTTGATGCACTCTTTCAGTTCCTTAATTTTCAAAAGGTTGTTTATTCGGATATTCAGGACATCTTTGTCAACAGGTGTCTGAATAAAATCATATGCATCACATCTCACATACAGACCGGGATTAAAATTATCGGTAACAAACAAAGTCGGAAAATGAAATTTTGTCCTGACAAGCAAATCACTGATACAACCAGAATCAGCTTCTACAATAACTACGCCTTTGTCTTCATCAATGTTGCTTATCTCTTCAAGATTATAGTTTTTTAATTCAATTTCATCGTTTTTTAATAACCCGTTTAAATTTGAAACTCCGCTTTGGCTGTAAATGCTGATTTTCTTCATATTTCCACCGTATTAACTATTACCTGATTAATTTTATCAAATTTTTATAAAAAAAAATACGTTTGTGTCTGCAAAAATTAATAAAATAAAAGAGCGGAAACAAATTCCCGCTCTTAAAGTTATTCTTAAATAAGTTCTACTTATTTACGAGTTCTTTGAATTTTTTGCCTGCTGTGAAAGCCGGAACTGTTTTAGCAGCAATCTTGATTTCTTTACCTGTTTGAGGATTTCTGCCTGTTCTTGCTTTACGTTTGCGAGCTTCGAATGTACCGAAACCGACTAATGTTACTTTTTTGCCTTTAGCAACTGTTTTTTCTACAACGTCCATAAGAACTGAGAGAACTTCAGAAGCTTCTTTTTGTGTAACCTTAGCTTTTTTGGAGATTTCTTGTACTAATTCTTCCTTATTCATCCGTAAACTCCTTTCAATAAATAAACGGATAACACTGACATGACTATTATATTGATAAAGTCGAAATGCGCAAGCTTTTTTTGAGAAGTATTAAATATTTTGAGAAATAATAGTTTTGAAGATCTAACGATAATTCGGTCTTAGAAATTTCCGAATATCCAATATTTACGTCGAATAGATAAATGTCTAAACACAGGGCATTTCAGGAATTAGGCTTATAGAATCAATCATTTTGAAGGTAATGCCATTTATGAATTTAAGAAATATTCCAAAATACTCATTCATAAAGCAAATTGATTGCCTCAAAAAAAAGAAAGCTGCCTAAACGGCAGCTGCAAGACAATCTTGGGAGGAGATTTGGGGGTTGTTTGTTTACATCTTTATTAAGAATCAAGGCAAAAAAAAATTGTCTTTTTTGCTCCAAATATTACAAAATTGTTACAAGGATTTCTAAAAGCCTGAAATAATAGGACTATTATTATTAAGAAACTAAATTAATAGAATTTTTGATTTATATTTAGAAGTGACATACATATAAAATTTATTTTTTCGATGACAGATAACAATTTAAAAACTGAATTCATGGACGAAGCGTTTCAAACGGCTAAAACGTCAATTGGAGAAGTCCCTGTCGGCGCTGTAATAGTTAAAGACGGTAAAATTCTTGCTAAATCAGCTAATCTTAAAGAAACAGAAAATAATCCATGCCTGCATGCCGAAATAGCCGCAATAACTGAAGCCTGCAAAGTACTAAATACTTGGAGGCTTGATGATACATCTATTTATATAACTCTTGAACCCTGTCCCATGTGCGCGGCGGCAATATTATACGCAAGAATTCCCTATGTGTACTTCGGAGCATACGACAGTCTTTACGGAGCATTCGGCTCAGCCTTAAACATGCAGGATTATATTAATTTTTACCCGCAAATTAAAGGCGGAATTATGGAAAAAGAATGCTCGGAACTGCTTAAAGAATATTTTCAGGCAAGACGATAAAATATAAAAAGTATCCAAACGATTAAATAAATGCTTAAATATTAACAGCTCCATGCAGTTGTCCGTTTTGATCCTACAAATTTTCAAAAGGGAGCTCTAACTCCGATGATATTGAAGTAAACCTAACGCGAATTAGGAAACGGAACATATCAGGGGGGGCACCCACCTATCTGAGGAAGATAGGTTTCAAAACCTCAGTTGTATGGAGTGATTTTTTTAAAAAAAAGGCTTCCCAATCGAAAGGGAGGCCTTTTTAAGTTACCGATTTATTGATTAACTCAAATCTATTCCTATTGACTTCAGGGCAGATACTAATTTTTGTACCAAATTAGATAAACTTTCGTTCATATCCGGTTTTTGAGGCGGCTCGGGCAGAGTAACACCGTATTTATCCGCAAGGGCTTTAACGTCTTCAGGACTTGAAATGCCGGCAATTTCATCTTCCGTCGCACCTGCTTCAGCTAATTTAGAATTGATTTGAGCTTTCATATCTTCTTTCGGGGGACGGGGAGGTTTAGGCAGTTCTACGCCATATTCTTCAGCAAGGGCGTTTATACCTTCAGGACCGCTTTGCGCAGCTTGCGCAATTTCTTCTTCCGTTGCTCCTGCATCAATCAATTGAGAATCAATGAAGGATTTCATTTCTTTCGGGCTGGGTCTGTTACCGAATTCCCCGTCAAATATGCTTCCGCCGGATGTGTCATTTTGAGGAGGCGAAGGAGGAGCAGGTAAGGTTATGTTATATTTTGAGGCCAAAGCCTGTGCGTCTTGAGGACCGGAAATACTTGCAATTTCCTCGTCGGTAGCTCCGCCGGCTTTCAGCAGGCTGTTGATTACAGCTTTCATTTTACTTGGATCAGGTCTGTCGGCAGAGTTAAAACTTCCGTTGATTCTTAAAGTCATGGCAATTTCTCCTTTTTAATAAAGAATTGAATTTATTTATTCTTTTTTTACTTTTACTGAAAAATCCCTTTAGATTACTTGCTTAAAAAATGTTTTGATTATCTTGGCAAAGTATATAAGATTTAATGTTTGTATATACTAATAAAGTATTTTTAGTTGACGTAATTGATAGCTCTTGAGAACTGAATTTGCATCCGCAGGTATTTGTACAGCGTATATAGAACATATCGTCCAATTAATGCTTTTATTAATAGTTCTGAGGCATTATTAAGATGCACAGATTCGTTCAAAACTTTAATGTCATCATTTTGATTTCAACTTTGGCAAAGTAACCGTAAATACCGTTCCTTCTCCTACTTCACTGGAAACTGATATTTCCCCGGAATGTACCTGAATTATATGCTTAACGATTGCCAACCCGAGACCGGTTCCACCGACTTTCCTGCTCCTTTGTTTATCAACACGGTAAAATCTCTCAAAGATTCTTGGAGTATGTTCAGGAGGTATTCCTATACCTTCGTCTATAAATTTAATAACAATTTCTGCGTCATTTTCAAATGCTTTAATAAATACGCTTTTTCCTTCATCGCTGTACTTAACGGCATTATCTATCAAATTTACGGCAGCCTGTTCAAACAGCAGGGGATTAATTTCTGTGTTCAGGTTTTCAGGACAGCTGATTTCAATTCTGATGTTTTTATTATGCGCCGAGGGTTCGCAGATATTTAAGGCAGAATTCAATACCTGACAAATCGAGTAATTCACAAAATAGTCATTTTCTTTGCTTAATCCCTGTTCAAGTCTTGATAGACTTAATAAATCTTCAATAATAGAAGAGAACCTTCTTGCATGATTATGAATTATTTCAAGAAATTTTTCTGCTTCCTCAGGCTCTTTCACGGCACCGTCAATAAGAGTTTCGATAAAACCCAAAATGGCAGTGACAGGGGTTTTTAATTCGTGCGAAACATTTGCAACGAAATCTCTTCTGACATTTTCTAGATGCTTAATACGTGTCATATCGTTAAGAACAATTACGGCGTGTATGTCAGAGGTTTCTTTTTCAGGCAAATAATCAACATAAACTTTCAATAATTTTTTGGTTTTCACATTTAAAATATCTTTTTCGTGTCTTTTTTTATCAGTAAAAGTTAAATTTATTAGTTTTATTAAATCTTCATTATCAGTTATTTCGTCAATTTTAATATTATTTCGATTTACGGTATTGATGCCTAAAAGTTTAATTGCGGAATTATTTATTTTAACGATTTCTCTATGTTCATTTAAAGCAATTATACCCTCGGAAAGATTTGAAAATATTGCTTCCTGTTCGTCTTTTTGCTTTACGGTACTGCTGATTTTTCCGCTCAGTTGAACTGCCATGTCATTCATTGCATTTGTAAGTCCAATGATTTCTTTTATTCTGGAGTTAGGCAGTGTTGAAGTAAAATTGCCCTTCGCAAAGGATTTTGCACTGTTTTCAAGTATTTCAAGCGGTCTGCTTATTTTTCGGGAAAAAATTAAACTTAAAGCTGCTGCAAAAAACATCATTAGCACGCCGGCTATGACAATTTTTATATAAAATTCCTCCAGTAACTTGTCAACATCAGTTAAAGGAATTGAAGTCCTTATTACAGCTGTCACCTTTTTGTTTTTCATAATAGGAGAAGCTACATACAGCATTTTTGTGTTTAAAGTTTCGCTGAATCGTATCGAAGAGGAATTTACTCCCTCAATTGCCGCTATAAATTCAGGACGATTCCTATGATTTTTCATAATTTCAGATTTAATTCTTGAATCTGAAATTACGTTTCCGTCCGGCAAAATAACTGTAAGTCTGCGGTTTATCTTTTGGTCAATTTCTTTAACCAGTTTATTTAATTGCTTGATATTAATCGGGTACAAATAATCAATTATTTCATCTTTGATAAGTTGGGTTTCATCTGAAAGCTCTTCTTCAAACCTTTCTATATAAAAGGATTTAATTGATGATGCAGTATAGCCGGTAATCATAATTATTGAAATAACTGTCACAATAACTGATAACACAAACATCTGCCATGAAAGTCTTATCTTAGGCATAATTTACTCCTTAAAACGGTAACCGACGCCTCTGACTGTTTCAACAAATACGCCGGCTTCTCCCAGCTTTTTCCTCAACCCGGCTATAAGAAAATCAACAGATCTGTCCGCGACAATATAATCGTTTCCTTTAATCTCATCTATAATCTGATATCTTGTAAAAACTCTGCCGGAATTAGCCGATAATAGATGTAATATATTAAATTCCGTATTTGTAAGACTAATAGCATTGTCTTTGTAAACAATTTCTCTTTTTACCGGATTGATGCTTAAACCGTTTACAGAAATTGTTGCAAAAGTATCAAACCCTTTTTGTACTCTTCTAAGAACTGTTTTTATTCTTGCTGCTAAAATCTTTGGACTGAATGGTTTTGTGACGTAATCATCCGCACCTGCTTCTAGACCTTTGATAATGTCTTCTTCTTCTCCTTTTGCAGTCAGCATAATAACGGGAATTTTTTTTAAATCTTCATCACTTTTAATTTGTCTGCAAAATTCTATACCGTTCATTCCTTCAAGCATAATATCAAGAATAATCAGATCAATCTTTTCTGATAAAACAAGTTCATATCCTTTTTCTGCAGATTCACTCCTGTGTATCTTAAAACCTTCTTTTTTTAGGTTATACACAATGAGCTCCTGAATATCAGCTTCATCTTCAACAACCAGTAATGTTTTATCTATCATATGTAATTCCTGTATTTTGTTATTAATTAAATTTTACATTCATCAAAGTATTTTATAAAAAGTCCTCCACAGTCTAAACAGGGAGGAGTTTGCAGTAGTTAAGAGATAGAGCGAGTATTATTGAAATAATCAATTAAATTAGTCACAAAATTTCTCCTTTAGATACGCTGCCAGAGGATTAACGAACATCGGTAAAACAAGTCTTTTTAGAATTAATGCTGCAAATATTACTGACGTAAATATCATCATGCCCAGTTTACAATCTTTAAAAAGAGCAGGATTGGTTTTTTCATATTTCCCGAACAGCAGTTTTGAAAGAGGGTTGTGTATTTTGGTTTTGAGCATCAATAATCCAAATCCAACTTGAATTAGCGGTGATAAAACAGCATTTGAGATTTTATAGGATTCTATATATTTTTTCTGCTCCTGAGGTAATTCCTTATTTTTATTTACATTTTTAAAATCAATAATATTCTCATAAAAATCCAAAGCACCCATCGATAAAATGATAATTTTAACGTTATGCTCATCGTTTAATCTGCTTTTTTCAATATGATTTTGCATATTTAAAATAAGGGGCTCTGATACTTTTTTAATTGAATTTAATTTCATAATGATGTACTTTTCTGCGTTATTTTTATTAATTTCGGGAAAATCTCTCTAACAACAGCACTGGAAATAGGAATAACACCAATTAAAACCCCAAGCATAGTTCTGTCTTTTAATATCCTAACTCTTTGCGCTGCTGCAACTCCGTTTTTCCTATTGAAATAATCACCAAGAAGATTTTTTGCCGACGCTTTATCAATTATTTTGCTGTTTACAAAATATGCTCCAAGAGTCAACGAAAGAGAAGAAACAGCCTCTAAAGTCTGCATTGGAGCGAAAAATTTGCTCATACTAGAATCTTTAGGAGAGAGGGGGTTAATAAATGTTACTACTGAACCGCCTAATTTAGCACCGGCATCAGCTTCCCTTGTTTCGGGATATCTCAGACTGCTCATTTTAGTTGCCATTTTTACAAGCGGCGACTTAAATGGCAGTTTAGAATTTTTTCCCGTTCCGTTATATTTTTTTGCCGTATTTATAGAATTTACTTTCATTTCAATATTTTTGTCTCTCTCACAATAAAATAATATTTAAGTAATATTAGTGTTTTATTAGCAAATTAAATTTATTTTGCACTTGATTAACCGCTCCTGTATCATTAAGAAAATAAGACGTAAGAATAATGGATAAAAACACGTTCACTTCCGATAAAATCTCAACATGGCAGCTCTGCCGAAAAAAATATTATTTAAAATATATTAAAGAAATTAAAGTCCCGCAGATTGAAAATCAATTTGAACTGGGCAAATCTGTTCATGCCTTGATAAACTATTATTTAAAAGGTTATGAGGTTGATTTTCTGCTGAAAAGCACTTCAAAAGATATTGAACAAACATGGAATACAATAAAAAACAGCGACTGTCTTTCTTTAGACAATGTATTCTTAACCGAATGGAAATTTAATTGTAACATTAAAGGAACCGACTACTGGCTTAACGGACGAATTGACGCCGTATTTTTTGACAAAAAAAGTTCAAAATACACAATAATCGATTGGAAAACCGGACAAAATATCCCGAAGAATCCTGAAAATAACCCGCAAACCATACTATACCTTTATTCCTTTTTCAAAGCTCAAAAGGATTTAAAAATTTCTTTGAAACAAGAAGAGCTGGCATTTGAATACGTTAAAATTTCGGACAGCATCGTGTCAAAACAAGTCAATTATTCTGCAGACCTCGAAAAGGTTTATGAAGATTTTCTCATCAACACATTACATGAAATTGAAAATGAACGAAAATTCGACAAATTAGATACTTGCCCCTCAAAATTTTGCGAGTATGCGAACATTTGTGAAAATATTTGAAAATTTTCAGAATCCGCCTGAAAAATTAGTATCATTATTGTTCATATACACAAAGGCATATAATATATTCGGCATGAACCACCTTGTACCGATTTCCAGCAAAATCTTTGTGGCTTCATTCGGACCGGAAACGAAAAATTCTGTCCTGTTGCAAATTATGTTATGAAACATATCAGCTACAATCAGCACATAGGTTTCGTCCGAAATTTCGCCAGATTCCAATTTAGAAGGGTAGCCTGAGCCGTCATTCCTCTCGTGGTGGTTTAATACAATTTGAGCTACTTCTTCACTATACAACAACTCATTGCGAATAATTCCGTAAGAAATTTTCGGATGTTCTTCAAGAAGAGATTCTTCTATTGCGCTTAAAGCCTTTTTGTCCAGAATATCAACGGGGAGTCTTTTTTTGCCGACATCATGGACCAGAGCAGCCAAAGCAATATTATTAATTTGACTTCTGGTCATTCTCAAACTTGAAGCTAAAGCAGTACTGAGTATTGCGGTATTGATGCCGTGAACCTGATGATAATCTCCATCAACAAGAAACTGAGATTTATAGACAATATTATTAAGATTATTTAACGTACCCTGAACAATTTTGTTCCGCAGCTCGTAAAAAACTCTGGATTTAGTTTTTATTTCATCATTTGCCGCCAAATTTATCGCATTTGAATAATGATATTTTATGTATTCAATCAACTCGGGAGTTAGCTTTTTAATTTCAACATCAGGCGGAAAATAGAGCTCTTCAACGTTAACTTGTTCCTTTTCTCTTTTCGCAGGCATTTCCGGAGAAGGAACTGCATTTATAGAACGAACAGGCACTTCCTCATCAATTTCATCTTTTCTGAATAATGCGGAAACATATTTAAGCTGGAGAATTCTTCCCGGAGTAAGAGCTTCCCCCTTTTTCATTATAATATCGCCGTCTTCGTTATATAAATCAAAAGGGATCTCTTTTTTATCTATCAATTCTCCGATAGAAACTTGCTTCAATCAATAATCTCCGATAAATATGTTATTCCCATTCTATTGTACCGGGCGGCTTGGAGGATATATCATAAACAACTCTGTTAATCCCCTTTACCTCATTTATTATACGATTTGAAATTAATTCTAACAAGATATGAGAAACTTTTACCCAATCTGCCGTCATACCGTCCGAACTTTCAACGATACGAATAACTGCTGCATTTTCGTATGTGCGCTCATCCCCCATAACTCCAACAGACTTTATAGGCAAAAGTACGCCAAAGGACTGCCAAACTTTATTGTAAAGTCCGGCTGCTTTAATTTCATCAACGATTATTTTATCTGCTTTTCTCAAAATTTCGAGTTTGGGCTTATCAATCTCGCCGATGATTCGTACCGCAAGACCGGGACCGGGGAAGGGCTGTCTGTTGATAATTTCTTTCGGCATATCCAATTCGGCCGCAATAAGCCTTACCTCATCTTTAAACAGCTCCCTGAAGGGTTCTACGAGTTTAAGGTTCATTTTTTCAGGCAAACCGCCGACATTATGGTGACTTTTTATTGTACAGGAGGGTCCGTTTACAGAAACGCTTTCAATTACATCAGGATATAATGTGCCCTGAGCAAGAAACTTAACATTCTTTATCTTTTTCGATTCTTCTTCAAAAACCTCAATAAATTCTCTGCCGATTATTTTGCGTTTTTGCTCCGGATCGGTTACTCCTTCCAGAGCTTTTAAAAATCTCTCTTCAGCATCGACATATATTAAGTTAATTTTAAAATTGTCTTTAAATAACTTAACGACCTTCTCTGCTTCGCCCTGACGCAAAAGTCCGTTGTTAACAAATATACATTTGAGCTTATCTCCGACCGCTTTGTGCAAAAGCACGGCAAGGGTGGAGGAATCAACGCCCCCGCTAAGTCCGCAAATAATATTGCTGTCTCCGACGGTCTTACGTACTTCACTTATCTGCGATTTAACAAAATCTCCAATATTCCAGTCGGGTTTACAGCCGCAAATTTTAAATAAGAAGTTCTTTAAAATATCCCTCCCTTTTGGAGTATGTTCGACTTCAGGGTGGAACTGCACACCGATAAAGTTTTTTTGCTTATTTTCAACCGCACAGTAGTGGGTATTATCGCTAACCGCAAGCAGTGAAAATCCTTCCGGTAAGCGGATAATCTTGTCACCGTGGCTCATCCATACTTTTATTTTTTTATTTTTGAAACCGTTAAAAATATCCGAATAATCTTTGATTGTTATAAAGGCATTTCCGTATTCTTTTTTATCGGATTTTGCGACTTCACCGCCTAAAACCTGACACATCAGCTGAAGCCCGTAGCATATTCCAAACACGGGCAATCCCAGTTTAAAAATACCGGTGTCACACAATGGAGCTCCTTTTTCGTAAACACTGCAAGGACCTCCCGAAAGAATAATCCCTTTTGGATTAAAGTCTTTTATTTTTGTAAGGGAGCAGTTAAACGGAAAGATTTCACAGTAAACCTTTTGTTCCCTTATTCTTCTTGCTATAAGGTGCGTGTACTGCGAGCCGAAATCAAGTATTAATATTCTGTTGTCTGATTTTTGCCTCAAATTAATAACCCCGTATT